>SVDG01000001.1 GCA_015057875.1 Lachnospiraceae bacterium
ATTTTGTTTTCTCAGGCCTTTGGCTGTTCATATCCTACCCAACCACAGCATATACATAACCAAGCGATACTTAGAGGAGTGCTTGGTTTGAAAACCTACATAGAAAAAAGAGCCGTTGAAGTGGCTAATTTTATGATACACCATAACGCTACCGTAAGGGAAACAGCAAAAAAATTCGGCATCAGCAAAAGCACGGTACATACGGATGTAACAAAATGGAACGGTTCGTTTGGATAGTCACATAAGTTATATTTTAGTCCTGTAACAGTCCTGATCTATGTGTTTATATGACATAAATAACAAAACACCACATTCCCAAAATCAATTTGGTATGTGGTGTTTTTGTATTATTATAAAAAACAACTATAGTTTATTTTCTTCTCTCATTATCTGTGCATATAAAAGAAGCTCTTTTCTGGAATTAACTCCAAGCTTACCGTAAAGGTTTTTGTTATGGAATTTAAGGGTGTTTTCGGTTATCCCCAGAATATCCACTATATCTTTTGCACTTTTCCCTTCCATATAAAGCTCAAAAACCTCCCGTTCTTTTTTTGTGAGGGTCTTAAGGCTTGTCAGGAAAAGCCTATAGCTTTCAGGATCCACCTCTTTTTTCTTTTTATCTATAAGGTGGGAAAGCCTTGTACGGGCCTTCGCCATTTCCTCTTTTGTATCGTTATGCCTGCTTTCAAGCTGTTTAAACTCTTCCTCCCTCTCCCGATCTCTCTGGGCAAGGAAATCAAATAGGTCATTTATCTCAAGATAAGGCATAGTATCCATATCGCTGTAGCCGTTTGTCCTTACCGACTCAAAAGCAGTTGTAACAGGCTTAAGATAATGATGACTTATTACCACAGACGAAAGTATGCTTAACAAAAGCAATATCGCTATAATAACAATAAGATATTTATCGTTGCCCGAAACAGCATCCTGAAGAGCCTTCTCGTGCATAAGCACAGCTACCTCCCAACGGTCTGTTTCATAGGGCGAATCAGAAGGATACAGCCTTATACCAACGTTTTTTCCTCCATAGTTTATGTCTGAAGAGGCAAAACTTTCAAAGCTTGATATACCTTCGCCGTATTTAAGGTCTTCATACATCCTGTTTCCGGTAAGATAATAGTTTCCGGCAATTATACCCGAAGATGTCTTTATACAGTCATCCCCCTTGGGTGCGGCTATGGCAAAGGCATTTTCATATTTATCGCTTGCAGGTGAATAAAGAGATTTAAACATCCTGTCGCTCACTTCAATGCCGCAAAGGCCGAATACCGTTCCATCCTTACTCCTTAATGGTACACAAAGTAGGAAACCTGCCTCGCTATTATCTTTAAGCGTTACCCTACCCGTCCAGTAATATAATCTTGAAAGCGGCAGATCGGGGTTTTGCCTTGCCTGCTCTAAAACATCCGCAAAAAAGTGCTGGTCAGCTGTATCATATTCCATTTTCCATTGACCCAGAAGCTCAATATTGTTCTCCCTTGCTATCTGTGCCGGCCCTCTCAGGTAATACATCTTGACCCCTACAGCCTGCGTGGATGTAGGCTGTGTTTTTTTTATAAAAATACCTGATCTTGCAAACTCAGCATTGTCACCTTCAGGGTTTATGGTCGTATCAAGAAGCACAAATGCCCCTCCGCAGGAACGGCCGTTTACCATAGATATAAGAAGATGCGCTTGTTCGGAAAGCATTGGTTCTATAAGCTCGGGGCGGGATAAAAAATCACCGGCAGAAATATCGTTTTCATCAAAAAAATTGTTTGCATGGGCAGACATACTTTCTGCCAGATTTATACCATCAACAGAAAGGCTTCCGAAATCATCGGATATATTGTCCGCTATATTTGCAAGCTCTGTATCAAAAAAGTTATGCAGAGCTCTCTCCTCTTTCCCTGTAATGCCAAAAATCATTAGCAGCAGCGAAAACGCAAGTACGAGAGAAACCGTAACACATATAAAAAACAATATCAGCCTGCGCTGCAGAGTAGTCCCCTTTTTATTCCGTTCGTTTTTCCACAGGGAAAGAGCCTGCTTGAGCATACTCATACCCATCCCCTCTTCTCATCTTCATACCGTTACATAGATTTAAGTTTATCAAAAGCCGTTTCGGGAGATATCTCTTCTCCGTTTAAAAATCCTGCTCTTTCTTTATTAAGTACCTCTTTAAACTGCTGTTCATAGGCGCTGCTTTCATCATCAAAATCTACTGTATTGGGTGCCGTAAAGAATTCCCAGCCATCATACATAGAAAAAACCGCCGTAAGCATTTTTTTAATACTTCCTTCTTCCATATCCTCGATATGTAAAGCCATATCCTCTTCAAAAGCCTGTTTTGTAACCGGAAGATACCCTGTTCTGGATATGAACTTCATATTCTGCTCAGCATCTGCAAACCATTTGATAAAAACAGACGCCGCAAGCTCTGTTTTTTCATCTGTCTTTGCTACCATGAGTCCTCCGCCTCGCTGGAGAGCTATATTCCTGCCTCCTTCAAATACCGGATAAGGAAGCATATCATATTCCGCCTGTTCAACCGTACCATCGGGATATGTTATAGTATCGCCATAGAAAAGTATGCCTGCCGATGACCCCGTAGAACAAACTATATCTCCTGTTTTTGAAAGGTCTGACGAATATCCGTTATGGATAGCTACGCCACCTTCAACCGCAGGCCAATAGAAGTTTTCAAATATATATCTGTAATTCTCTCCTTCAGGAGAAACATGTCCTTCTTCATCAAATATACTGTCCCCAAGCTGTTCCATTGCTACCTCTGCCACATTAAACCACGAATCGGCAGTAAAAAACTGTTTTCCGTCATTTGCAACACCAGGCGTTTTTGCATCTGTCCATAAATAATAGTCCTTTGACAGCTTGGCTATGCCCTCAAATGTTGAAAAATCATCATATGATGCGCCTGTTTCTTTTGCAAACCGGTCAAAAAGCGTCCTGTTAATATAAAGTATCTCGGTTGATTTTGCCACCGGGAATACATAAAGACCACCGTCATCAAGTATACCCTCCTCAACAAAGGCATCCACATAGACTTCAAGCTCTTCTTCAGTAAAATAGTTTTTAAGGTCTGCGAGCATGCCCTTACGCTGGAACTGGATAGCTACCTTCGGGTATCCCGTAAAAATATCAGGCATATCCGGAGCACCGGGATCATCGTTTACTATCATATCAAGACTTTTGTTAAGCTCTGAGCTGGAGCTTATGGCAGTTACATTTATAACAATACCCTCTTCTTTCCCTACCGTGCCGTTAAACTGGTCAATAAGATAATCCATAGTAGTCTGCATTTCCCCGCCATAATTATGCCACATATTGATGACCACAGGATTTTCAGGGTCAAGCACTTTTTTGTCTGAATAAGCACAGCCTGCAAGGCATAAAACAATAATTATAACAGAGCATAAGAACTTTTTCATAAAATTCCCCCTTGACTAAAGATTTTCTATACTTTTTACTACACTTTTTTGAAAATTTTTTTATATTTACCTACCCATTCCGGCTTTTGGGGTGGTGTGGGAAAGAAAAAAATCAGTAAACTATAAGTACAAGCTGATACATTTACTTTAAAAATTTCATTCTTCAACGATGAACATCAAGCAAAAGCTCTTGTCCGGGGAGCGTATCAGGCTTCTTTATTATAATTTAAGCATACCAGTTTTGTATGGATAAATCAATACTTACAGGTATACCTCCCGGACTCTCTAAGGAAAGGAGGACGGTAAAAAATGTGTTCCCATAAAACAGCATCATACAGGATAATCCCCGAAAAAGACGGCATCAGATACAAATTCTTCTGTGATGCCAGCGGAATGGCTCTTTGCACTACCGCTCCGGTATATGCCAAAACACAGGATGAAAGCCTGATGCTTGCCTGGAAGAGGGAAGGAAGAAAATATTTTAACCTATGCAGCAAGTGTGGCAGATGGGTCAGTGATGTAATGTATAATGCGGAAACAGGCCAGTGTGTTTCCTGCTCCGTGTGGGAAGACATACCCGCCTTCTGTCCTAACTGCGGAGTTAAATTGACAATGTATTCCGAATTTTGTTTTGAATGCGGACATAAGCTTCAATACAAAGAGGTGGTATGAATTGAAACCCAATCAGGATTTTTTAAGAAAAGAAAATATGGCTCATTACGGTTTCGGGCCTGATGCAATGAAAAAAATAAAGGTGTGCCGCAACTGTGCAGAGGCTTCAGATGCACAACAGCTTTTTTGTCAAAAGTGCGGATCAAGACTTCCCGAAGAAACACTCTTTGACATATATAAGGATGAACACCTTACCTGCAAAAAATGCCTGAGCATAATATCAAAAACAGCCCGCTTTTGTCCGCTTTGCGGAGAAAAAACAGACTGAATCACTATTTACAAGGAGGTAATTTTATGAAGAAATTTTTAGCTTTGACTGTTGCTCTTATACTTATGTTCTCACTCGCAGCCTGCGGCAACGAAACATCTGCAACTAAAGAAAACACTTCAGCAGAAACAATTGCTGATAATACCGAGATCATAGAGGAAGAAATAGAAATAGCCGAAGGCTGGCTCAGTACAAAAACAGGAAAATTCTACAGCCAGTTTGCCAGCGGCAAAATGTATATGGAGTATGAAACAGAAATGGAAGGGATGACCATAACAGCCATCTCCGCCACAATGGGAGATAAGGTTTATTCCGAAAGCATTTTGGACGGAATGAGCACAGGCTCTACTATTATGGAAGGTGAAGATATCTATATCATAGACCACAACACAAAAATGGTAATAAAAATGTCATCAGCACTCAATGCCGATGCACAGACCATAGCAGCAAACATAGTTGAAGAAAACGATGTTGATTTAAACGAGCTTATTGAAGGCAAGATGGAAATAGATGGAAAGACCTATGATACAGAGGAATGGATGATCGAAGGTGCAAAATCCATTATGTGCTTTGACGGTAACAATCTGAAATATATGGTTTCTGAAATGGACGGTATGCAGTACATAATCAAAGTTATAGAGATATCCGATAATGTTGATGAATCCCTCTTTGATATCCCTTCAGATTATCAGATGATGGAAATGTAACGACCGTAAATTTCTGACATAAGAGGTGATACTATGGCAAAAAAATGCTTGAACTGCGGCGCTTATGTACCTGATGACAAACGATTCTGTACCGAATGCGGTGCTGCGATCCTTCAAGGTACAGCAAACGATAACCCCTCTGCTCCTTCAGCTTTTGACCATATACCATCATCAGGAAGTCCCTATGAGCCTATAACAACAAAAGGCTATATAGGAATAATGCTTCTTATGTGCATACCTATAGTCGGCCAGATACTTATGATAGTTTGGGCATTGGGAGGATGCAGAAAAATAAACAAAAGGAATCTTGCAAGGGCATATCTGATACTTATGGTCATAGGCTTGATCATAAGCTTTATAACAGGCTTCATGGTCAAAAGATATGTAAGTAATGCCATAGCCGAAATGGGTCTTGGCAAAAAATATCATTCCACAGGCAATGAAGATCTTGATGAACTGAGAGAACTTGCCTATGTTCTCGAAGGCCTTGAAGATATTACAGGAGAAGAAAGCGGAGGAGAAGGATTAAACGAGCTTATAGACAATGTTGAAGCGATAAACAGGGATGCGGAGGCAGCTAATAACGGCTGGCCCAAAAGCCTGCGTAAATACCCCGAAGGAGATGCAAAAGCGTTAGCTTCATACAGAACAGAAATAACAGGAACAGATGCAGAAACAATGATGGCTTATATAGATGATCTTAAAAAAGACGGCTTTGAATATCAGGACTTTTATGATTTCGGTATGACCGAACAGGATATGCTAAGTTATAACGGATGGTGGGCTACGGACGGAGATATTTATCTCAGCCTGTCATATTACGAAGGAGTGCTTACCATAGACCACACCAATGAGCTTCCTGACTTAGAGAGCTACTTTAATTGATATAAAAAGGAGGAGAACCTATGGCAGATTTATTCAGTGGACTTGGAAATTTAGGCGGCCTTATGAAAGGACTTTCAGGCTTTATGCCTCAGGATGACCCCAACACGCAGCTTTTCAAACTGCAGAGTGAAGTTTCAGATCTTAAAAAACAGGAAACTGATCTATATATAGAAATAGGCAAAAAAGCTGTTGAACAGTACGGTATAGAAAGCTTTGGAGAAATAGCCGAAAGGATGAAGCTCATACAGCTTAACCTTACCTCTGCCGAAGCAAAGCTTAAAGATGCACAGGGTATCAAAGAGCAGAAGGAACAGGCAGAAAAACAAGCAACAGCAGAAAGGACCTGTCCCGAATGCGGACACATCAATCCCGAGGGAACAAAATTCTGTCAGGAATGTGGAGGCAGACTTGGTGTACAGAATATATGTCCTTCCTGTGGAGAAAAGAATGGCCCCGGCGTAAAATTCTGCAGTCATTGCGGGGCATCTCTTAAAACAGAGACTGCGGCTAAATGTAATGCCTGCGGTATGGAAAATCCTCCCGGAACCAAGTTCTGCGGCGGATGTGGCGGCAAACTCATTTAAACATCAAAGGAGGGAAAGCCATGGCATTTTATAAACAGCCCTGTATCCATTGCGGTACGTTTATAGACTCTGATGCAAGGTTTTGTGTTTCCTGCGGAAGCTTCAGCCCCTTTGGATATCTCTGCCCGGAATGCAGCCGTCCTGTTAATAAGGGCGAGCCTATCTGCAGTGGCTGCGGAAGACAGCTTTATACCCTTTGCCCCTTCTGCGGAGGCAGGACCTTTGTTCAGGAAAAATGTGAAAGATGTGGAAGAGGCCTTATGGTAAAGTGTACAAACAAAAGGTGCGGTGCATTCCAGTTTTTTGAAAACACAAAATGCAGTGCCTGCGGTAAAAAAATAAAAGTAAAGATGGGAGGGAAATAATATGCTTACTTCCTTTACGCGAAATTATCAGGATAATTCAACCGAAGCCGGTTTTCAGTTTACATTCTACTGCGATATCTGCGGTGATGGCTTCAAAAGCAGCTTTATAGAAAGCGAGACCTATAAAAAAGGCAAGCTCTTCCGTGGTATCGGCCGCGGTGCAAGTGCTTTAGGCAGTATGTTCGGTGGAAGCGTAAGCCGTATAGGATATGGTGCAGACAGGGCAACAAATATCCTCGGTGAACGCTTTGAAGGACGCTCTCCTGAATGGCAGAAGGAACACCAAAGAGCATTTGAGATGGCAAAAAACGAGGCTATGCGTAACTTCCACAGATGTCCTTCCTGCAACAAATATGTATGCTCCCATTGTATGAATGAGGACGAAGGTCTCTGTACAGAATGTGCCCCCAGACAGGAAGTATATGTTGCAAAAGCAAGAGCAGAGGCAATGAAAAGAAATATTGACGATGCAGGTGCAGGTGCAACCGTTTGGGAAGGCAAGATAGAAAGCAAAACCACTATTTGCCCTCAATGCGGAAAGCCTGCAGGCAACGGCAAGTTCTGTAACAACTGCGGTGCATCAATGGCACTTAAAGTATGCCCTTCCTGTGGTGCACAGAACTCACTTACAGTTAGATTCTGCAATAACTGCGGAACAAATCTTCAGGTTCCTCCTCCATCGGCCGGAAAATGTCCTTCCTGCGGAACAGTAAATGATCCCGGAACAAGATTCTGCGGTGAATGTGGAACAAAGCTATAAACTTTATAACTAATAAAGGCATTAGGGCATAAGAACCAATGCCTTTATTATAGAAAAGTATAAAACCCTTCCTCAGTTACCACATAATTTCATATCCTTCCTAAAGAGGGCATATACATAAGCAAGATGAACTTTTTAGGAGTGCTTGATCTTGAAAGGATACATAGAAAAAAGAGCCGTTGAAGTGGCTAATTTTATGATACACTATAATGCTACCGTAAGAGAAACTGCCAAAAAATTCGGTATCAGTAAGTCCACAGTGCATAAGGACATAACCGACAGGGTAGAAAAGATAGACCCCGATCTAGCTTCATCCGTAAGGAAGGTACTGGAGATAAATAAGGCTGAACGCCATCTGAGGGGCGGCATGGCAACAAAGCGTAAATATATGCAAAAATAAAAAGACCTGAAAAGGTCTTTTTATAATGCCGCTTTATATATTGCTATCATATCCTCTTCCGTTAAAGGAACAAAGCTTCCTTTTGCCCTTTTAACAGCTTTAGCCGCCATTTCGGCAAAGTAGGTATCATCAATGCCAACTTCCTTAAGTGTTGCAGGAAGTCCCATCTCCTTAAAGAAAGCTCTTGTACATTCAATAGCCTTTTTAGCCGCCTTCATATCATCAGCTTCGGCTACTCCAAAAACATTTCTTCCATACTCTGCAAACTTATATGCGGTATCTTCGTTAAGAGCAAATTCCATCCAGAAAGGTGTAAGTATTGCAAGTCCCTCTCCGTGGGTTATATCATAAAAAGCTGAAAGTTCATGCTCCATAGGATGAACGCACCATGTTACCTCACTTCCGAGTTTTAAAAGTCCGTTTATAGCAAAGCTTGATGCCCACATAAGATTTGCCCTTGCTTCATAGTTATCAGGCTGTCTGAGGGCTATAGGACCGTAGTATACAAGAGTTTTTAAAATTCCCTCACAGAAGCGTGCCTGCATAAAACCTTCCTTTACATTTGTAAAATAGTTTTCAAGGGTATGGCTCATTATGTCAGCTGTGCCTGCTGCTGTCTGCTTTGCAGGTACAGAAAATGTATACTCAGGATCCATAACAGACATTTTAGGGAGCATGTATGCAGAAAACGTTCCCCATTTTTCATTTTTTGTAAGGTCTGAAATGACTGCAAAGGTATCCATCTCAGAGCCTGTTGCCGCAAGGGTAAGCACGCTATAGATAGGAAGAGCACCCTCTATAAGTTTGGGTTTAAGCACAAGGTCCCAAGCATCTCCATCATATTTCGCTCCTGCCGCAATAACCTTCGCACAGTCTATGGAGCTTCCTCCACCTATGGCAAGTACCATATCTATATTTTCCTTCTTACAGAGATCAACGCCTCTTCTTACCGTTTCAATACGAGGATTAGGCTCAACTCCGCTTATTTCAAAAACCTCAAGTCCGTTTTCATTTAGTATTTCAATCGCCTTGTCATATATGCCTTCACGTTTTATACTGCCGCCGCCATAAACAAGAAGCACCTTGTTTCCACTTTCCTTAAGCTCGCATAAATGTGATATTTTGCCTTTTCCGAAATGTATTTTAGTGGGTATATGGTAAGTAAAGTTGTTCATAGCTTTCCTCCTTTGATATTCATTATATAAATTATATCAAATACCGCTATAGTTGTAAATCTGTCACATATTCTCCTGCCATATATTGAAAAACCATTTCCCCTATGCTAATATTTTTTAAAATAAAGCCTATGGGAGGATAATATGTTCAGAGAACTTGTAAGAAAAAACAAACAGCTTGATAACAAAGATTGCATAAACATACTTAAAAACGAAACCCGCGGAGTTTTATCGGTCATAGGCGATGACGGCTACCCTTACGGAATGCCTATGAATCACTGGTATAACGAGGACGATGGCTGTATCTACTTCCATACAGGAAATATCGGCCACAGACTTGATGCTCTAAGACGATGCGAAAAAGTATCCTTCTGTACCTATGACAAGGGTTATCGTGAAGAAGGTGAGTGGGCATTTAAAGTTAAAAGCGTTATCGTTTTCGGCAGGATAGATATTTTAAATGATATCGAGACTATAATCGATATAACAACAAAGCTAAGTTATAAGTTTACAACCGATAAAGAATATATTAAAAAAGAAATTAAAGAAAGCGGCCACAGAACTCTTTTGTTAAGACTTAAGCCTGAACATATCTGCGGAAAACTTGTAACAGAAGCATGAAAAAAGGACTACTATGTAGTCCTTTATATTTTATATATGCTTTTTAAAAGCCTTATTCCTGTTTCTGTTTTAAAAACATTATCCATCATATTTTTTATGTTTTCCTTTGAATATCCGCTTTCATCGGCATTTACTATATAATCTGACTCTATAAGTATCTGATAATCCATGCCTTCTATATCCTCAATGGTATGATGATGGCTTACAAGGTATATTATCCTTTCTTTAATATCCTTTTCAATTTCAAACTCTTTAATGAACTCCTCCGTAAGCGGTATGCCTTCTATCTCCTGATACTTACCGTTGGTATTGCCATACTTTTCACGACATAAGGGGCAGGCTATATCGTGCACCACAGCGGCGGATTCAAGGATAAACTGTTCTTTTTCGTTAAGCCCTTCCGCCTCACCTATGGTCTTGGCATAAGTATAAACTTTAAGGAAGTGGTTTATATCATGGGTACTTCCGTTATAGAAATATATCATTTTTTCTATCATTGACGAAACTGTTTTCATAAATATATCTCCTATAAAAAAGCGGTGTCTCAGACACCGCTTTTATTTATCTGTAATAGTTTATAAGACATCCCGCAAGGATTATCTCTCTTTCATCATCTGTAAGGTCACCCATTTTAAGTGTAAAAGGCTTAACCTCTTTGCCGATAATAAATGCAGGCATCTCGCTTACCTTATTTTTAATGGCATCCTTAACACCGGGAACAAAGATATAATCTCCGTTCTCAAAAGGGATACCTTCTTCAAGTATAAAGGGAAGCATGCCCCAGTTGATAAGATTGGAGCGGTATCTCTTTGTTGCGTATTCGCTTGCTATATTTGCCCAGCCGCCTAAAACCTTCTGACAGCTTGCGGCCTGCTCTCTTGCAGAACCATCGCCGGGTTTTACTGCATAAATAGTGCTTCCTATACCTGTTGTGGCTATATCAAGTTCTTCATAAACTGTATCTATCTTATCATAAACTTCTTTAAGCTCGCTAAGGGCTGATACAGGATCTTCTCCTGCAAGTCTTGCTTTTTCAGCCTTCTGCACCTCTTTTGCTCTGCCTACATAAGCAGGGTCTTTTCTTGAAAGAGTAAACTCTGCAAGGCCAAGAGGATTTGAACGATAGGAGCTTGTTTCGCCTGAGGGAATAAGCTCATCTGTTGTTGTAACAGGGTCAGTTATTACAGAAACGACCTTTATAAGCATATCGTCTGTAAGTGCACTCATAGCGGGCCAATCTGTAATATTGGGGCCGAATTTAAGCTCTACGGAAGGATCAGGCTTGCCCCATCCGTCATAGCAGCGGTTATCATAAACAGTCTTATTGAAGAAATATTTAGGGCTTGTAAATTCAAAATCAAGCTCTGTTGCAGCAGTAAGTCTGCCTTTATTGACCGCTGTTGCCGCAATACTTCTTGCGTCCATAAGGGCTACGGAAGCTATCTGTCCGTTTGTTATTTTTGAGCCCTCTCTGTTAGGGAAGTTTCTTGTGGAATGTCTTATTGAAAGACAGTTATTGGCAGGAACATCACCTGCACCGAAGCAAGGCCCGCAGAAAGCAGAACGTACAGTTGCTCCGCTTACCATAATGTCTCCGATAGCACCGTTTTCAACAAGGCTTAAGAATACTGGCTGGCTTGAAGGATAAACGCTTAAGGCAAACTCACCGTCACCAATAGAATGTCCTTTGATTATATCTCTTGCATCACAGATATTTTCATATGTACCGCCGGCACAGCCTGCAATAACACCCTGTTCAACAAAAAGGCGTCCTTCCTTTATTTTGTCCCTTAACGTAAATTTAACCGTATCGCTTTCAAGCTGGCTTGCACCTGACTTTTCAACCTCAGCAATAATATCATCAAGGTTTGCATTCAGTTCCTCTATAGTATATACGTTGCTGGGGTGGAAAGGCATAGCTATCATAGGACGTATCTTTGAAAGATCAACGTATATCATACCGTCATAGTAAGCTACATCCTTTGGACGTTGTTCCCTATACATATCAGGTCTTCCGTGTGTTATGTACCATTCCTTTGTTTTATCATCCGTCATCCATACAGATGAAAGGCATGTGGTCTCAGTAGTCATTACATCTATACCGTTGCGGTAATCCATACTTAATTTTGAAATACCGTCACCTACGAACTCCATGACCTTATTTTTAACGTATCCATTTTTGAAAACAGCACCGATTATAGCAAGGGCAACGTCCTGAGGGCCTACGCCTTTAACAGGCTCGCCTGTAAGGTAAACACCGATAACGCCGGGCATATCAACATCATAAGTTTTATTAAGGAGCTGTTTAACAAGCTCGGGGCCACCTTCACCTATAGCCATAGTACCTAAAGCACCGTAACGAGTATGGCTGTCGCTACCTAAAATCATTCTGCCGACACCACTCTGCATCTCTCTCATATACTGATGGATAACAGCCTGATGGGCAGGCACATAAATACCGCCGTAGCGTTTAGCACATGAAAGGCCGAAAAGGTGGTCATCCTCATTTATTGTGCCGCCTACGGCACAAAGGCTGTTGTGACAGTTTGTAAGAACGTAGGGAATAGGGAATTTTTCAAGTCCGCTTGCTCTTGCTGTCTGTATTATGCCAACGTATGTTATGTCATGAGATGCAAGGGCATCAAATTTTATTTTAAGCTTTTCCATATTACCTGAAGTGTTATGTGCTTCAAGGATAGAATAAGCCATTGTTCCTTTTCTCGCTTCATATTTATCGGCTACATCTCCGTTAGAACGAAGGAAGTTACCTACCATACAGCCCATAGGGCCGTCCTCGAGTATCACCTCTCCGTTTAAAAGGAATACTCCGCCTTCGTAAAGTTTGATCATTTTATTATTCCTCCTGTATCTGAATGCATAAGCATATTTATATCATCAAATTAGCTATCCATACACAAAGTGGCACAGTAAATACACAGGCTATATGGCCTATTACGATAGATGCCACAGCATAGTTTTCGTCTGAGCCGCTTTCCCTCGACATAAAGGCAATAGCCGTCATTGTAGGTGAAAGCATCATCGTAAGAACTATCATAGACTGCTCGTATGTGAAAAGCCCGAAAGCACCTATTAGCATAAATGCCGCCAAAGGGATTATAGCAGCCTTAAGTGCTTCTGTAATGAATACCTTTTTATTTTTAAGGATAGATCCAAAGCCCTTCCTTGCAATATCTGCACCAAGATATGTAAGCATTATATATTTGCTCGCCGAGCCTATACCCTCTACTGCAGTCCATACAGGGTTATTTATAGGTCTTAAACCAATAAGCACGCATATAAAGCCTGCAATAGCCGCAAGCGTTATGGTATTAACTGCCTTTCTTGGAGAAAAGCCGGTTTTTCCCGTACCGTTATGAGCATCACAAAGTATAGGTGTCATACTATACATAAAAATAAAGTCTATAAACATATATATAGCAACCGCTATAGCACCCGTTTCAGGGAAAAGAGCTATTGCAACAGGCAAACCAACAAAACCGGTATTTCCATAAGCACCGCAGCCTATGTGCATATAATAAGTAGAGCCCTTAAGACGAAGGAGCTTGCCTGTAACCGCCGCACTTGCCAAGGCAAAGACCTCACATATAATAACACCTATAGCAAAAGGCACCATCGTAAGCATCTGCTGCCTTGTAGCCCCGCTTACTATAGTAGTAAAAAGCAAAAGAGGGAAACAATACTTTATTGATAAGGAAGATGCGTTATCTACCATATTGTCATTGGTTATTTTAAGCTTATAAATTATAAAACCCAGAACAACTATCGTTGCAAACTGTATCATCTGGTCTATAAGTACACCCATGTCAACGCCCATTTGCTTTGCCTCCTAAATAAATATAGATTTATACTAAACCCTGACAAGCTAAAAATCAATAGTTTTTATATAGCCTTGAGGCTCTGCCTCAAACTCCGCGAACCTTTGAAAAGGTTCGATCCAAACTTTCAATTCAAAAAGCCCCTGTTCCCGAAAAATTCGGGACAGGGGCTTTTTAAGTTAAAGTTTAGGTCAAGCCTTTTTAAAGGCTTGTGGGGTATTGGGGCAAAGCCCCAAGGTCTTATAACTGTGCCTTTACAGCCTCTTTAGCAGCTTCAACTGCGTCATTTACTTTAGTAACGTCTTTGCCGCCAGCCTGAGCCATATTAGGTCTTCCGCCACCGCCACCGCCGCAAGCTGTAGCCGCAGCTTTAATGATGTTACCGCAGTGTGCTCCGGCTTTAACAGCCTCGTCATTAGCCATAGCAACAAGGTTTACCTTGCCGCCCATAGCTGAAACAAGCACAACTACACATTTATCAAATCTTGCTTTAATGTCGTCACCCATATTTTTAAGTGAGTTCATATCAGCCTCTTTAACAGCCGCACAGATAGTTACAACACCGTTAACTTCCTCTTTAGTATTGATTATTTCATCAACAACACCGCCCGCAAGCTTAGCTTTAAGGGCCTCGATCTCTTTAGCAAGCTTTTTGTTTTCGTCAACAAGAGAAGCTACCTTCTGAGCAACAGCATTGCCGTTAGCCTTAACTGTATTTCTTACAGTGTTCATAAGCTCTTCCTGGCTTTCGTAGTAGTTAAGTACTCCGTAGCCTGTAAGTGCCTCGATACGTCTTACACCGGCTGCAACACCTGTTTCTGAAACGATCTTGAATGAACCTGCCTGAGCAGAGTTTGTAAGGTGTGTACCACCACAAAGCTCTATAGAATAGTTATTTACATTAACAACCCTTACTACCTCGCCGTATTTCTCACCGAATAATGCCATAGCACCCATAGCTTTAGCCTCTGCAGGTGTCATCTC
This sequence comes from Lachnospiraceae bacterium, assembly GCA_015057875.1. Taxonomy (GTDB): domain Bacteria; phylum Bacillota; class Clostridia; order Lachnospirales; family Anaerotignaceae; genus SIG274. Next base: position 14,686 of record SVDG01000001.1, read on the forward strand.
TGCAATAGTTACAGGGTGTGCATCAAGGATAGATTTATTTACTATTTTTTCTATCTCAAGTAAGTCTTCTTTGCTTATTGCCTCAAAGTGAGTAAAGTCAAAACGAAGTCTGCTGTCTGATACGAATGAGCCGGCCTGCTCAACGTGTGTACCTAAAACAGTTCTTAACGCTTTCTGTAAAAGATGAGTTGTTGTATGGTTTCTTGCTGTTGCCATTCTTAACTCATAGTTGATCTCTGCTGTTACAGTATCACCTGTAACGATCTCGCCTGAAACAACTTTACCTGTGTGTATCCATTTGTTTCCGCCGAATTTTGTTGTGTCAGCTATCTCAACAACAGCACCGTCTGTTCTGATAACGCCTTTGTCACCGCACTGACCGCCGCTTTCACCATAGAAAGGTGTTTTGTCAAGGATGATAGAAACCTCATCACCCTCTGAAGCAGCGTTAACGATATCATTATCAACAACTACAGCAAGTACTTTTGCATCATCAATAACAAAGTTATTATATCCAACGAATTCTGTTGACATAGCAGGGTCAAGTCTGTGATAAACTGTTTCCTCAGCACCCATATATGTGCTTGTACCTCTTGCCTCTCTTGCGCGCTGTCTCTGCTCGTCCATAGCCTTTTTGAAAAGCTCAAGGTCAATGCCAAGTCCGTGCTCAACAAGGATCTCTTCCATAAGGTCTGTAGGGAAACCGTATGTGTCATAAAGCTTGAATGTAGCTTCACCGCTTAAGATCTTGCCGCCTTCTGCCTTAACTTTTTCAATTTCTTTCTGAAGCATCTCAAGACCAAGGTCTAAAGTTGCATAGAATCTTTCTTCTTCTACATTGATGATTTTATAGATATAGTCTTTCTTTTCCTCGAGCTCGGGGTAAGCATCCTTTGACTGCTCAATAACTACCTTGCTTAATTCAGCAAGGAATCTTCCGTTGATACCAAGAAGTTTTCCGTGGCGTGCCGCACGTCTTAAAAGTCTTCTTAAAACATAGCCTCTGCCCTCATTTGAGAAAAGAACACCGTCAGCTGTCATAAATGTTACGGAACGGATGTGGTCTGTGATAACGCGGATACTTACATCAGTTTTATGATCTTTCATATATTCAACGCCTGCAACAGCACAAACAGCATCTCTTACTGCCTTAACTGTATCAACGTCAAAAATAGAATCCACGCCCTGCATGATAGTAGCCATTCTTTCAAGACCCATACCAGTGTCGATATTTTTCATTTCAAGCTCTGTATATGTTCCGTCTGTTTCAGCATTGAACTGTGTGAAAACAAGGTTCCAGAACTCCATATATCTGTCACAGTCACAGCCTACTGTACAGCCTTCTTTACCACAGCCGTACTCTTCTCCTCTGTCATAGTAGATCTCTGAACAAGGACCGCAGGGGCCTGTACCATGCTCCCAGAAGTTGTCAGCTTTACCCATATAGAAGATCTTTTCTTTAGGAAGGCCAACTTTTTCGTGCCATATTTTAGCCGCCTCATCGTCATCCTGATAAACTGTTACATAAAGCTTCTCCTCAGGGATACCAAGTGTTTCTGTAACAAACTCCCAGCTCCAGGGGATGATCTCGTTTTTGAAGTAGTCACCGAAAGAGAAATCACCTAACATCTCAAAGAATGTACCGTGGCGTGCTGTTTTACCTACGTTTTCGATATCGCCTGTACGGATACATTTCTGGCATGTTGTTACTCTCTTTCTGGGAGGTATCTGCTGACCTGTAAAGAAGGGTTTTAAAGGCGCCATACCTGAGTTGATAAGTAATAATGAATTGTCGTTCTGAGGCACTAAAGATGCACTGGGCATTCTTAAATGCTCTTTGCTTTCAAAGAAAGCAAGGAATTTTTCTCTGATCTCATTTAATCCCATGTATTCCATGTTCTGTTTCCTCCTGTAATATGATTTTGTTTTACGATAAAAAAATAAAAGCCATCGTATCCCCACTTAGGGACGAGGCTTTTTCTCGCGGTACCACCCTATTTATGCCATAAAAACGGCATCACTTTAGTCCCTTTAACGCAGGGTTACGGCACAGGCTACTTAATTTCGCCCGCACGGTCCGGCTAAACCGAAAAAAGACTGCTTCAACGGAAAGTAGCATGGGTGCTTCACACCAGCCGCACCCTCTCTGAAAAGACTTTGTCCGTTTACTACTTCTTTTAAAACCTTTAAAAATATAATAACAGATAAATTATATTTACTGTATCTGCTTTTGTCAACAATATTTGCAAACTAAAAAGAGCTTTACGGCCCTTTTTATCAATATTTTCTTCTTAAAACCCAGTAGCTTATCCAGTAAAGTGCAATAAGGATACATACAGTATAGGCTATCTCAGTTGCAAGATCTCTCATCTGTGTAAACTGCAATGTTATAACAAGTATACTTGCGCCAATAACATAAAGATAAAATGCCCAGCTTTTTGCTTTGTTTGAAAGGGCAATATTCCTTTCATCTGTTTCTGCTATCTCCTGCCTTCTGATAGTCTCATCATTTTTTGTTATAAGCTTATAATTCCTGATCCTTACCACTCCCATTACAGCAAGTGCAAAACCATAGCTTGAAATAAAAGGATTAACATTATTAAAAACAAAACTGGATATTATCATAATAATTCCTATTACTATATAAGCAATACCAAGATGTAATCTCTTTTTAAGTTTATCTCTGAATTCCATTCTCATTCCTCCTCAAAAATAAATACTTCCTCTATCTGCCTGCCGAAATATTTGGCTATTTTATAGGCAAGCTGGAGGGAGGCATTATATTTCCCGTTTTCAAGGGATATTATGGTCTGGCGTGTTACTCCGACTGCACAGGCCAGTTCATCTTGTGTAACTTTATTTTGCTTGCGTAAATCCTTTATAATATTATTCATCCTGCTTCTCCTCAAAAAAGTAAAGTCCGCTTTACATATTATTTATACTATGTATGACCCAAAATGTCAAGCTTATTTTACATTTTTCATTAAATACCATCTTTACATATTGAAACTAAAAGTATAATATATAATTGCAAAATTATGTATACTTTACGGAAGGATGATATAAATGGAAATTAGAACAAGATTTGCACCCAGCCCCACAGGCTATATGCATATCGGTAACTTACGTACAGCTCTTTATGAGTACCTTATTGCTAAAAATGAGGGTGGCAAATTTATTTTAAGAATTGAGGACACAGACCAGGGACGTCTTGTTGAGGGTGCTACAGATGTTATTTTTGAAACACTTAAAACAACAGGTCTTAAACATGATGAAGGTCCCGATGTAGGCGGTGACTACGGTCCCTATATCCAGAGTGAGAGAATGGGAACATATATGGAATATGCCCTTCAGCTTGTTGAAAAAGGTGCAGCTTACTACTGCTTCTGTACAAAAGAGCGTCTTGACAGCCTCAAGGAGTCTGCAAACGGTGAGTCTTTTGCAAAATATGACAGGCATTGTCTTTCACTTACAAAAGAAGAGATAGAAGAAAATCTTAAAAACGGTGTACCCTTCGTTATCCGTCAGAAAATGCCTACAGAGGGTACAACAAGCTTTGATGACGTAGTTTACGGCACGATCTCAGTTAATAACGAAGAGCTTGATGACCAGATACTTATCAAATCAGATGGCTTCCCCACATATAACTTTGCTAACGTAGTTGATGACCACCTTATGAACATCACACACGTTGTAAGAGGAAGCGAGTATCTTTCATCAACACCCAAATACAACTTATTATATGATGCTTTCGGCTGGACAGCCCCCACTTATGTGCATCTTCCTCCTGTTATGAAGGATCAGTCACATAAGCTTTCAAAACGTAACGGCGATGCTTCTTTCCAGGACCTTGTAGCTAAAGGCTATCTCCCCGAGGCTATAATGAACTACATCGCTCTTTTAGGCTGGAGCCCTTCAGACAACACGGAAATATTCACACTTGAAGAGCTTACAGAAAAATTCAATGTTTCCGGCTTAAGTAAATCACCCTCTATTTTTGATATACAGAAGCTCACATGGATGAACGGAGAATATATCAAAAATATGGAGTTTGACAGATACTACTCATTTGTTGAGCCTAAAATCAACGAGGTATTAGGTGACCTTCCCTATGACAGAAAGGTTATTGCTACACTTTTACAGAAGAGGATAGAAACATTTAATGATGTTAAAGAGCAGATCGATTTCTTAGCTGCTCTTCCCGAATACAGCACAGAACTTTATTTCCATAAGAAAATGAAGTCTACTGTTGAAACTTCTGTTGTAAGCTTAAAAGCTGCTTTACCCGTGCTTGAAGCTATTACAGAGTGGAATAACGATAACCTCTATGGCACATTAAGCGCCCTTGCTGCTGAGATGGGTATCAAAAACGGTCAGATGCTCTGGCCTATACGTACAGCACTTTCAGGCAAGAGTGCTTCACCCGGCGGAGCAAGCGAGCTTGCAGAAATTCTCGGTAAAGAGGAAACTATCAGACGTATCAACAAAGGCATCTCAATGCTCGAAGCTTAAGACCTTGGGGCTTTGCCCCCATACCCCACGAACCTTTAAAAAGGTTCGATCCAAACTTTCAATTCAAAAAGCCCCTATCCCGAAAATTCGGGATAGGGGCTTTTTAAGTTAAAGTTTAGGTCAAGCCTTTTTAAATGACGAAACCGCCAGAGAAAGGGCGGCGGCGTAGCCGTTCGCGAAGCGAATTTCTGAGCTTGCCAGCTTGCGAAGTTTGAGGCAGAGCCTCAAAAATCAGTTATCAGCGATCTCTTTAAGGCTTGCCGCAAGAGAGCCAAGGCTCTGTATCTCACTGGGGATAATGATCTTTGTAGCCTGACCATCAGCGGCTTTTTCAAAGGCCTCAAGGCTCTTAATAGCAATAACATTTTTATCTGGCGCCGCTTCGTTAAGCATTTTAAGGCCCTCAGCAGTAGCACGGTGGATATTAAGTATTGCCTCCGCCTCACCTTCTGCACGCCTAATCTGCGCTTCTTTATCAGCCTCCGCTTTAAGTATAGCGGCTTCCTTATCCGCCTGTGCTCTTAAAATAGCGGCCTCCTTCTCACCTTCTGCAACAAGGATAGCACTTCTCTTTTCACCCTCAGCCTGAAGTATCTTCTCACGTCTTTCACGCTCCGCCTTCATCTGTTTTTCCATGGAATCCTGTATTTCTTTAGGGGGCATGATATTTTTAAGCTCAACTCGGTTTATCTTTATACCCCAAGGGTCAGTTGCCTCATCAAGTATAACTCTCATTTTTGAGTTTATGATATCCCTTGATGTAAGTGTCTGGTCAAGCTCAAGCTCACCTATAATATTACGTAAAGTTGTAGCAGTAAGGTTTTCAATAGCTCTTATGGGGTTTTCAACACCATATACATAAAGCTTAGGGTCTGTTATCTGCAAATAAATTACAGTATCTATCTGCATAGTTACGTTATCCTTTGTAATAACAGGCTGAGGCGGGAAATCCGCAACAAGCTCTTTAAGGTTTACCTTTTTTGATACCCTATCTATTATAGGGATAAGGAAATGGGGTCCCGTGTGCCATGACTTATGGTAAGCACCCAGCCTTTCCACAACATAAACATAAGCCTGAGGTACTATCTTTATATTAAGCACCGCAATTATAACTATCAAAAGAATAAGTATTATGAGGATCAATTCCATATTTATTCATCTCCTTCCAATTTTTCAACAATAAGCTTAACACCTTTTATATCTTTGACCCTGACTCTTTCTCCCGCAGGGATAATTTTTCCTCCGGCATCCATAGCCGACCATTCCTTACCGTCTATGGCAACACTACCTTTTGTTCCAAGCTCATCTATGTCCTCCATAACTATGCATACCTTACCTAAAAGTCTATCCATATTGGTAGGCACATATTCCGGTTTGACCTTTTTAACAAATGGCTTTGTTAAAAAAAGAAGTGCCACAGAAACTATAATAAACGCCACAAGCTGACCTATCATACCGAATCCCAGCTTCTGCACAAGAAATGCCGCAAGAGCTCCAAAGGAAAACCATATAGAAACAAGTGTACCTGCCGTAACTATTTCAGCTATCAGCAGAATCGCAAATACTATAAGCCAGAAATATGTCATTTTAATTCCCTCCTTTTTTATAGTATATCATATTCTGCACACTTTAGCATTACAATATAATTACATTGACGATATTTTTTTAAAAAAGTTGCATAAAAAAGCCCTGCCGTTACCGACAGGGCCAAAATAATATTTATTTTAAGAAACCGTTTATGATATGCTCCTCAGCCTCTGCCTCTGTAAGACCAAGAGTCATAAGCTTGATAAGCTGTTCACCTGCGATTTTACCGATAGCCGCCTCATGGATAAGAGAAGCTTCAATATTGTTTGCACTTATCTCAGGGATCGCGCTTACCGTAGCATCGTCCATAATGATGGCATCACATTCGCTGTGGCCGGCGCATTTTGCGTTGCCATTGATCTTTGAAAGGAAAAGCTGTTTGCTCTTATCCTTTGCAACTGACCTTGAAATAAGGTTTGCACTTGAGCCTTCGCCATCAAGGTCTACCTCAAAAGCTGTTTCCGCATACTGTTTACCATGAGTAAGTATCTTTTCTTTAATGATAAGTGTTGCTCCGTCTTTAAGTACAGCCTTTGACTCACGCTTTGTTGAATCAACACCTTTAAGCTGAACTGTTTCAAGCTCGCAGTAGCTGCCCTCTTCGGCATAGATCTCTGTAACGGGGTTGATGATGTTTTCACCTGTGCCGTCACCTGTACCGATATGCTTTTCAACATATCTCATTTTGGCGTTTTTACCAACAAAAAATCTGTGGATACCGTCATGCTCTGATTTCTGGTCTCCGCTGTTGTGGATACCACATCCTGCAACTATAAGAACGTCTGCATCCTCACCTATATAAAAATCATTGTATACAAGGTCCATAACACCTGTTTTTGTTATAAGGGCAGGGATATGCACACTCTCGTTTTTAGTACCGGGCTTGATGATGATATCGATACCGGGTTTATCTGTTTTTGTAACTATATCAATGTTGGCCGTTGTTTTTCTGTCAGCACCCTCACCGTTTGCTCTTATGTTATAAGCTCCTGAAGGAACGCCGTGAAGGTCTGACACCTCTTCCATAAGGTTCAATAAAAGTTTATCCATTACGCTCAATCCTCCTTGCTGAAAAATTTACATGCAGGACTTGCTGAACCTAAAAGTTCAGGTAAGATATCAGCTTTTTTACCTTTAGCCGCGATCTGTCCCTTTGATAAAACAACTATTTCATCAGCAATATCAAGGATACGCTCCTGATGAGAAATTATTATTATAGAGCCGTTTATTTCAGAGTGCATTTTCTCAAAAACATTTATAAGGTTTTTAAAGCTCCATAAGTCAATGCCTGCCTCAGGCTCATCAAAAATGGACACCTGAGTTTTTCTTGCATTTATCATAGCTATCTCTATACGTTTAAGCTCGCCGCCTGAAAGGCTAGCGTTGACCTCACGATTAACATAATCTTTAGCACAAAGGCCTACCTCCGCAAGATATTCACATACCTTGCCGAAACTTAATTCCTCACCAGCCGCAAGAGAGATAAGGTCCCTTACTGTTATGCCTTTAAAACGTACAGGCTGCTGGAAAGCAAAGCTTATGCCCTTTCTTGCCCTTTCTGTTATACCAAGCTCTGTAATATCCTCACCGTTTAAAAGTATCTGACCTGACTGAGGTTTAATTATACCCGCGATTATTTTTGCAAGTGTACTTTTACCTCCGCCGTTAGGGCCTGTGATAACTACAAATTTAGAATCTTCTATGGTAAGGCTTATGTCGTTAATTATATTTTTTTCATCTGCACTGTAGCAGATATTTTTAAGTTCAAGCATTTTTTGTCCTCCCTGAAAGTTCCACCGGGACACAATATCCCTTATTTTAAAATGAAACTCTTAAAAATTATATATTTGTATTTGGAATATGTCAACAAAATTGCCCGTTTTTTGAATAATAGTATTGACTTAAATGTAAAATATAAATAAAATATACAGGCAAGATATTTGTTTCCGTAGCTCAGTAGGATAGAGCGACCGCCTCCTAAGCGGTAGGTCGCAGGTTCGATTCCTGTCGGGAACGTTAAAGGTGCTGAAAAATCAGCACCTTTTGTTTTTATAAGCCCTTTTATTCACAATAAAACTATATCCCATAAAACCTTATAAACTCTCTCGTTTCCTCTTTTTCAGGGTTTTCAAGAATCTTCTGTGTTTCCCCTTGTTCAACTATTCTTCCTTCATTTATAAAAATGATCTCATCTGCGACCCTTTTTGCCTGTGAAAGACTATGAGTTATAAGTATTACCACACATTCTTTATCCCCGCAATAATCCCTTATTATCTCCTCAGAAAGCAAAGTGCTTTTCATATCCATAGATGCACATGGCTCATCAAATATGACCATATCATACTTTTCCATAAGTATCCTTGCAAGAGCCATCCTTGCCGTTTCCCCGCCGGATAATCCCTTGGCATTATGCTCGCTTAAATGCTTTATCTCAAGCCACTCCATAAGAGTATCTGCCAATGTCTCATCCTTGACCTTAAGCATTACATTCTCTTTGACACTCATCCTGAAAGGGAAACTTTTCTGTGACATATAGCCTATACTTTCACCATCTGTAACGCTTCTTCCGTCATCGGCCTTTTCAATTGCCGAAATTATTTTTGCAAAAGTACTTTTGCCGCTTCCGTTGGCTCCGATAACAGCATATATCTTTCCTTTTCCAAAAAACATATCCTCTGTTTTAAGTACTGTTTTACCATTATAGGTTTTGCTAAATGCTCTTATTTTCATCTGCTCAACCTCCTTTGCAATACATAAAGAACTATATTAACCAAAAGAGATATTGCCATAAGTATAATACCAAGAGCTATACCAAGAGCAAAGTCACCCATATTTGTATACTGCATAATGGCTGTAGTCATAACATTTGTTTTCCACGCTATGGCTCCTCCTACCATTGAAACTGCGCCAACCTCCGCTATCGCCCTTGCAAAAGCAAGAAGATAAGCACTGAATATCTGATAAACAGATTCATTCATAATAAGATAAAAAGTTTTTATCCTTCCTAATCCAAGGCCTTTAGCCGTTTCTTTTATAAGCTCTGATATACCTGAAACAAAGCTTTCCATGTTTCCTGCAACTATCGGCGTTATAAGAACGGTCTGGGCAAGTATCATTACCTCCACCGTAAAAAGAAGCCTTAGGTGCCTGAAAGGCCCAACTCCTGAAAAAAGCATATAAAAAAGAAGACCGCACACTACAGGCGGCATACCCATCAGGGTACGGTTAAGCATAACAAGTATGCCCCTGCCTTTAAAAGCTCCCGCACCAAGCAATATACCCAACGGTACTCCTATAATGAGAGCTATAAGCGAGCTTGTTATACTTGTTTTTGCAGTTGTTATCAGAATATCTATAAGCGATGCATCCGCTGTCATAATAAGAGAGATCGCCTTCATAAATGCCGTCTGCACTGTAAAGTCACCTTTTTCTTTAAAAAAGCCCCCGGCAAAAACCGAGGGCTTATCGGAATTTATTACATTATACCATTGTTTGCAACAAATGTTAAGAATGTAGCTTTATCTGTAAGGATATATCCTTCCATTTCTTCTGCCATAACAAGGCAAGCACCCATACCGGCATTAGCTGATGTGTACCACTCTGTGTAAGAAGCAAAGCTTTCGGGCTCTGCTGTGATGCCAAGGTCCGCACTCCAAAGAGAGATCTCTTTTGTATGTGTACCTGAACCGTCACCTCTTGAGATGAATATGTATTTGCCTTCTGCAATAGCTGCAAAAGCGTCAAGTACTGTAGCCGCATCTTTTACACCTGCGGGGTCAGATGAAGGTCCGCAAAGAACGAAGTAGTTGTAGATGAATGATAATCTTTCAGCATCAAAGCCTTCAAGAACACGGCCAAAGCCTTCCTCTACAAAAGCTTCTTCCTGTGATTTTGAATGAACAAGGATAAGGTCAGCATTTCCGTATTTAGCTGCAGCGATAGCTTTACCTGTACCTGCACTCTGTACTTCTACTGTGTAACCATAAGCTTCCTCAAACACGGGAAGGATAGCACCTAAAAGACCTGAATCTTTAACAGATGTTGTTGTTGAAAGACGGATCGTTTTTGTCTCCTCAGTTGCGGGAGCGATCTCACCTGCATATACGGGAGCTCCCTCTAAATTATAGAAAAGTGTGTTGCCGTACTCTTCCTCACCATAAGCTGCGATAAGGGCTGCTGTATCTTCTAAAAGAAGCCACTGGATAAGGGCATCAGCACCTGCTGTATTAACAGCTACATCACTTACTGCGTTTCCGTCAGCATCTGTAAAGGGTGCTTCGGGATCAACGGCGATAACTGTGTATGTATTTAACATTTTGTCATCTGCTTCCTTAAGGATAGTAAGGTCAACGGCTGCCTCTTCAGTTACTGTTGTTGTTTCTTCCACTTTCTCCTCAGCAGGCTTTGAACAAGCTGTAAACATACCTACTGACATAACAAGAGCAAGTAAAAGAGTCATGAACTTTTTCATTTTTAAACTCCTCTCTGAATTAAATAAATTTTTTAGTTATAAATCAAACGGCAGTTTCTCATCCTGCCGAATATAACTCATATACCTCTGTCTTGATTTTTAAACAGTGCTATTGTAAAATCATATTATAAATATTTTTTAGAGTCACAAGCCACTTATAACTTATAGTTATAGAATAATATTAGTACCACATGACAAAAAAGTCAATATTTTAGTATTTTTTCAAACTTTTAAATTTCTCACTTATTCCTAATGGTTATTTATGACATACCAATTATAACCATCAGTTATTACAAGCTACTTTAAATACCTATTCAAGGACGTGATATATTTGTTAAATGTAAAAACACCAGAGGAAGTATTATCCATTATGGAAAACAATTTTTCTCCCGTTAATGAAGTTGAAACCATATCTATATATGAAGCTGACAGCAGAGTTCTTGCAAAAGACATATTATCGGTTGAATTCGTTCCGAGCTTTGACCGCTCCACAGTAGACGGTTATGCCGTATATGCATCCGATACTTTCGGCTGTTCGGATTCTATCCCCGCAATGCTCCCTGTATCAGGCGAAATACTTATGGGAGAAAGTGCTGATGCCCCTCTTGAAAAAGGATATACTGTATCCGTGCCTACGGGTGGAGCAATACCCGAAGGTGCCGATTCAGTATGCATGGTCGAGTACACAGAGGATTATGGTGACGGCACTATAGGTATTACAAAAAGCGTTGCCCCGGGAGAAAACATAATATATAAAGGCGATGATGTCTTCCCCGGAAAACTCGTTTTACCCAAAGGTCGAAAGCTTACAGCAAGCGATATAGGTGCCCTTGCGGCTATGGGCATCACAAAGGTATGCGTAAGCAAAAAACTCGTTGTCGGTATCATCTCAACCGGTGACGAACTTGTAGATATATCAGAAACACCCGTAAAAGGACAGATAAGAGACCTTAACTCATCTATGCTTTGTGCACTTGTAAAAAAATGCGGTGCGGCTGCCATCCGCTACGGATTCTTTAAAGATGATGAAACTGTCCTTTCGGATATACTTGATAAAGCACTATCCCAATGCGATATGGTCCTTATTTCAGGCGGAAGCTCTGTAGGACTTAAAGATGCAACAACAAAGATAATCGAGCAAAAAGGCGAGCTTCTCTTCCACGGCATAGCTATGAAGCCAGGCAAACCAACCATACTCGGAAAAGCAGGAAACAAACCCATCTTCGGTCTTCCCGGTCATCCTGTTGCGGCATTTCTTATAACACATATTTTTGCCCGTCCGCTTATTTATCACCTTATGGGTAAAAAATATAAAAACATAACCGTACCTGCAATACTTACAGAAACAGTAAGTGCTAATCACGGACGTGCACAGTATACAGGCGTATTTCTTGAAGAAAGAGAAGGAAAGCTGTTTGCCCGACCCATACGAGGGAAGTCCGGTCTTATAACTACCCTTGCAGCCTCTGACGGATACTTCGCCATAGACCGTGACTGTGAAGGCCTTAAGGAAGGCTCAATAATAAACGTTACTCTTTATTCACTTGATTAGGAGATGAAATATATGGCATTTGAATACCTCACAAATATCCCTCTCGATAAAGCAAAAAAAGATTATGCGGATATCTTGAAGGATAACGGCTTTATGGCAAAAAAAGAAACCGTACCCGTTCCTTTTTCTTCAGGCAGGGTCACCGCATCTCCTGTTTATGCATCAATCTGTGCCCCTCACTATCCGGCAAGTGCTATGGATGGTATAGCCGTATCGGCTTCATCTACCTTCGGTGCAGGAGAAACAACACCCGTTATCCTTGATAAAAGCTCTTTTATAGTTGTAGATACAGGTGATCCTATACCCGAAAATATGGATGCCGTAATTATGATAGAAGATATCGTATGGCTTGAAGACGGAAGTGCAAAAATATTTGCCCCCGCTTCCCCCTGGCAGCATATCCGCCAGATAGGTGAGGATATATGTGCAGGCGAGATGATACTTGCATCAAATATGAAAATATCCCCCTCCGCTGTAGGTGCAATGCTTGCAGGAGGTGTTATGGAGGTCGATGTAATTAAAATGCCCGTTGTAGGCATAATCCCTACAGGGGACGAAATAGTGCCTCCTACACCAGACCCTGCACCCGGAGATATAATAGAATTCAATTCGTCAATTTTTTCTTCAATGTTAAGGCAGTGGGATGCACAGCCTTATACCTTTCCCATCATACCTGACAAGTTTGACGAAATAAAAGCTGCCGTGGAAGAAGCACTTGAAAAATGTGATATAGTAATTCTTAACGCCGGTTCATCGGCAGGCAGAGAAGACTTTTCAACAGAAGTTATAAAATCTGTCGGAAATGTTCTTTACCACGGAATAGCAATAAAACCGGGTAAACCCGCTATCCTCGGATATAAAAACGGAAAACCCATTTTAGGTGTTCCCGGATATCCCGTTTCGGGAATACTCGTAATAGAGCAATTTTTAAAACCTATAATAGAAAACTGGTATAACTGTTCTGTAACAAAGGATGTTTACAGAAAAGCTGTTCTTTCAAAAACCGTAGTATCAGGGCTTAAATATGAGGAGTTTGTTCGCGTACGCCTTGGTATGGTAAACGGAAAACTTGTTGCTTCTCCTCTTAACAGAGGAAGCGGTGTTGTTTCATCGTTTATGAAGGCAGACGGAATTTTAGAGATACCCCAGGGCGTTGAAGGCTATGAAGCCGGCGAAGAAGTTGATATCCGTCTTTTACGCGAGGAAAAAGAGCTTGCAAACACCCTTGTTGCCATAGGCAGCCACGATCCTCTGCTTGATGAAATAATGGATATGCTCCATAGTGTCGACAATTCATTATTTATGAGTTCATCTCACACAGGCTCTATGGGCGGAATAATGGCAGTTAAAAGAAAAGAAACCCATATAGCAGGCGTGCATCTTCTTGACGAAAATGACGGAACCTATAATTTTTCCTATATAAAAAAATTCTTCCCCGCAGGCGGTGTGCGTCTTGTTGAATGCGTCGAGCGTACACAGGGACTTATGCTTAAAGAAGGCAACCCTCTTGGGATAAACACAATATCTGACCTTACAAAAAGCGGAGTACGCTTTGTAAACCGCCAGAAGGGTTCCGGCACACGCATACTGACAGACTATTTATGCAAAAAAGAAAACATAGACACATCTTCAATTTATGGCTACGGCAGAGAGGAGTTTACTCACACCTCTGTTGCTGCACAGATAGCATCCGACACAGCTGATGCAGGTATGGGAATATACTCCGCCGCAAAACTCTACGGCTTAGATTTTGTGCCTGTGTGTATGGAACAGTATGACCTGCTTATACCCGATAGTGCATGGGATACACCTATGGTTCAAAAGCTTATAGAAATACTTAAAAGCAAAGAATTCCATGACCGTCTTACAGCCCTTGGCGGCTACAGACTTACTGACCCCGGAAAAGTAAGGGAGCATTTCTGATATGAAAAAAATAGATGTACTGGTAATTGGCGCAGGGCTTTTAGGATGTTTCAGTGCCCGTGCCTTGGCACAGACAACATTAAGCACCCTTGTTGTAGAAAAAAATAATGATGTATGCACAGGTATATCAAAAGCAAACTCAGGTATCATCTATGCAGGTATACACACGACCCCCGATACCTTAAAGGCCGAACTATGCGTAAAAGGCTGTATAGAATTTGACAGTCTTTGCAAAGAGCTTGATGTCCCCTTCAAACGCACAGGCTCCATTATGGTATGCACAGGAAAAAAGGCAGAAAAAAAGATGCTCGAAAGATATGAGCAGGGTATCAGAAACGGAGTAAGAGGCCTTAAGTTGCTTACAAAAGAAGAAGTGCTTGAAAAAGAGCCCTGTCTTACCTGCAATATAACAAGCGGACTTTTCGTTCCCGACACAGGAACGGTAAATCCCTGGGAGCTTTGCATTGCCGCCTACGAAAACGCACGCGATAACGGAGTAAATTTTAGCTTTAATGAGGAAGTTTTATCAATAAACCGCAAAGACTACGGATTTATTGTAAAAACAAATAAGGATGTATACCTTACCCGCACTATTGCAAACTGTGCAGGTCTTGAAGCAGACAGCATACACTCTCTTGCAGAGCCTTCTCCCGTTATGGTAGAAAAAAACGGTGCAGATTATCTGGTTTTTGATACTACCACAAAACCCAGACCTGAGCATATCATCTTCCAGGAAAATGATAACGGCAAGGGCATAACCCTTATACCTACCGTTGACGGAAATATACTTGCAGGACCTACGGAGCGTCCTTCAGAAGACATTGAAGATTTTTCAACTACATCAGAAGGCCTTGAGGAGCTTTATTCCATGTTAAATGAAACAGTTCCCACCCTTCCGCTTAACAAGATCATCCGTTCCTTTGGTGCAACAAGACCTAACCCATATTTTACCGATAAAAAGGATAAAGCCATATACGGCTTTACTGTGATCGAAGCAGACGGACTTTTCAGCCTGATAGGTATAAAAACTCCGGGCCTTACCTGTTCAAAAGGTCTCGGCGAGGTAATGGCAGATAAAATATGCACTTTCCTCGGCCATGTCGAAAAAAATCCCGATTTCTATCCCATACGCAAAGGCATCAACCCCGTAAAAGAAATGGATATGACTGAAAGGAACAAACTGATAAAAAAAGATCCCTCCTACGGCGAAATAGTATGTAAATGTCAAGAAATAACAAAGGGTGAAATAATAGAAGCCGTTAAACGTGGTGCAGCAACCCCGGAAGCTGTTAAACGCCGCACAGGTACATCCATGGGACGATGTCAGGGCAGCAGATGCAACCACATAATAGAAGACATAATTTCAGAGGTAACAGATGAAAAATGTTGATATTTTAATAATAGGCGGAGGTGCCGCAGGAATGAGTGCGGCTATATCTGCCTGCAAAAAAGGTAAAAAAGTGATCCTTGCTGACGAAAACAAAGTTTTAGGCGGTATACTTAATCAATGCATACATACCGGTTTTGGTTTAAGCTATTTTAAAGAAGACCTTACAGGTGTTGAATATGCAGACCGTCTTTATACTATGCTTAAAAACACAGACGCCGAAATATTTATCGAAACAACCGTGATCAAAATTTCAGAGGATAGATCCGCCCTTTTAAGCAACAAAAATGGCATAACAAAAGTTTCTTTTAAACATCTTATGCTTGCAACAGGATGTATTGAAAAAACCATAGGTTCTCTTCCCGTAAGCGGAACAAGGCCAAAAGGCATATTCACCGCAGGCGAAGCACAGAGAATAATAAATATCGATCATAAAGATGTAGGTGACGATATAGTTATATTGGGAAGCGGAGATATAGGCCAGATAATGGCAAGACGTTTCAGGATACTTGGCAAAAATGTAATAGCTATGGTTGAGATAAATGACCATCTCGGTGGGCTTAAGCTTAACCACAAAAGATGTATTGAAGCCTACGATATACCCTATATACTGAACTCCACTGTGGACGAAGTTGTAGGAAAAGATTATATAGAGGGTGTATGGATAAAAAACATTAAAACAAACGAAAGACTTCTTATACCATGCCACACCCTGATAACCGCCATAGGTCTTACCCCTGACAGAAGCCTTATTGAGGATTTTGAGGATATACCTCAATGGATAACTCTTTGTGGTAACAGCGACTATGTTCACGAGATAGTTGATGCCGTAAGTATGCAGGCAGAAGAAAAAATAAACGATCTGTATAAATAAAAAAGACTGATGAACACAAATCCATCAGTCTTTTATTTTATTTTTCAGGAACTATAAATCTGAAAGCCTTTGGTACATTTACAGCTTTAATACGGGTAAACTCCCTTATCTCGCCATCTGTGCTTATGTTTACGGGCTCTTTTGCCAATATCTCAACTGAATCATATTTTTCATATATTACCTTTTTCTTTGCAAAGTTTGTTTTAAGGTATGTTCCTGTTTTGTAACTGGGGAGAAGAGTTACAAATCTGGGTCTTGAAAGCATTTTAACAATACCTACATCAATAAGCCCGTCATCAAGAGCTGCCTCAGGCGAAGATTTAAAGCCGCCGCCGCAGAAGCAACCGTTTGCAAGGGTACAAAGAAGAAATTTACCGCTTATCATTTTCCCGTCACCAAAGCGGAAAGAGAGCTTTTTGCCCATAGGCTTAACAAACATTTCCGCAACACCGCATACATAGGCCATCGTTCCCGTAACAAAAGGGCGTTTTTTCCACTCAGCAGCCTTCTCCGCCGCATCGCAATCAAAACCTATGTTGGCCATATTTACTATATATCTTCCGTTTATATCTATAACATCGCAAGGCATACTTTTGCCTCTTATCTGTGCCTTTATATCAAGAAAACTTTCTTTTTTATCAAAATTTCTAATAAAGTCATTTCCCGTACCGACAGGTATAACTCCTATTTCTGCATCAGGATAACCTTTTGCACCATTCACAGCTTCATGAAGACTTCCATCTCCGCCGCAGGCATAAAAACGCACATCGCTTCTTTCTGCAAGGGTTTCGCTTACAAAACGCTCTGCATCGCCCTTTGCCTTTGTTATATAGATGCTGTATGTAATGCCTGTATCCATAAGCAGTTTATCTATTTGAGGAATAAGCTTAACAGCTCTTCCCTGACCCGCAAACGGATTGATGATAAAAATATGTTCCATAAAACTCTCCATTTAATTCCGACTTATTGTTTAAAACTTACCGCTTCTTCCGGAGAAGCTGCCTCCGCTTCTTCCTCCACCCATACGGATGCCTCCGCTTGAGCTGTTATTGGTCTTTATCCTGTTACGCACCTGTGTGGTATGGGTAAATATATCACTTCTTTCAGAAAGCTTAAAACCATCCCTTGATATATATGTACGTATACTTCCGCCTTTATAAACGGATTTCATCTGGCCCTTGAATATAAGGCATACTATAAGTGCGATCATACAGGGAATACCGATTATCATAAATACTCCTACTATCCCCCAGCCTTCATCCGCTGTTGATTCATAATATTCATAATCGTAATCGGTTGCATCGGAATAGCTGCTTTCATAATCATCAGGTATATAAGCGGCATTTCCTTCAAGTATGTATTCGCATGCATCTATATAGTCATAAAAGCCTTCATACCAGTTGTTATCGGCAAAGTCATCAAGCATTTCATCACATACTATATCAAGTGCATAGTTATCAAACAGCCCCGACGTATTCTCTCCCGAAACAACAAGGGTATAGTCCCTTTCTTCCATACTTAACACAAGCAGTATACCTGCATACTCATCACCCTTGCCAAGCTCATAGGAAAGATAATATTCCCTTCCGAAATCGTAGATATCGCTGTATCCGTATTGTGTATGGTCATCTGTAACACAGATATAAACACCGCAGTTATATGTATCGGAAACATCTGATGCCTTCGCATTTATCTCCTGTATTTCAGTGCTTGTTAAAAGCCCGGCCTCATCATATACATATTCATAGCTTTCATCTGCAAAAACGGCTGTATTAAGGCCAAGCACGAGGCACAGGACCATGATAAAACTAAAAATCTTTTTTCTCATATCCGCACCCCCTTATATAAAAAGCATAACTACAGCAAGTATAACCATAAGCGGTATTGCGATAGCAAAGAAATATGCCCAGAATTTTTTCCAGTTTATAGGAAGATCACCTACAAGTTTTCCTGTCTGACCATTCATAGTAAAAAGATAATTCTGTCCATTCCATTTTGTACAAAGCACCCATACAGGAAGCAAAGCATATTCCGCCTTATTTCTTTTTATGTTTACATTTTTGCCAACAGTAACGCATGTGAGATATCCTGTCACCGTTCCCCTTAAACATTCCAAAGCGGTTTGCTCAATGCGTGTTTCCGCCCTCTTGATGCTTTCATCTGAATTAACATCATACTTATCCGCAAAATATCCCGGAAGATAAGCTGTTGAAAAAGGCTTAAGCTCGTTGTAATCATACGGTTCAATGGAATCCATATACTCATCAGGCATTTTGCTTGACGCATCTACAGGAACTTTTTCAAAGGGTATATTCCCTCTTCTTTTTACAGTAAAATGCTGTGTTGTAACTACTTCATAATTTCCTTGTCTGTGTGTAAAGGAACGGGTAGTCTTATATATTGCCTGTGCGTCAGCCTCTCCGTTAAACAGCCAGAACGGCACATAAACTCCCTTTACCTCTTCAATATGATTATCTTCCGTAAAAGCCTTGGGCAAAAGTTTTTTACCCTTATAGTGGTTTTTAAGGGCCTCAACAGCCGCTTTTTTATCATATTTAAAGGGTATAATATAATCCGGTTTAAGTATTCCGCTTACCTTGCCGGAAACCACGGTAGGATTGTCGCAATAAGGGCAGTTTGTTGCAACCGTATGCTCATCACATATAAGCTCGGCACCACAGCTTGGACAGTTATAAGCCACAAGCCCTTCTTCCACAGCCCAATCGCTTTCGCCTGACTCAAAATCCCATTCGCCTTCCGATCCTTTTTCCTGTTCATCATTGAGAGCTTTTATAGCTTCCTCTTCCTGTTTTTTATATATTTCCTCTATCTGTGCCACTTCATAGCTTGTTCCGCAATATTCACACTCAAGCTTCCCGCTGTTCCCAACAAAATGCAAGGGTCCTGTACAAGAAGGACATTGATAATTTGTAACTTTTTCCGCCAAACAAATCACTCCTCAGAGAATCTATTTAGGTATAAGACTTATAACACTTCTTATCTATCCTATGTTCTTAGTTTACAATGTTTATGTCCATTAAGGCAACTGTTTTAATTTAATATTTCACTGATATTCCTCAAATTATAACAAAAGCCCCGTTCAGGGGCTTTTTTAAAAACATTATAAATTAGCCATATGTTTTGCTACTCTTATCATCTGGCATGTAAATGAGTTTTCATTGTCATACCATGCTGACACCTTAACGAGAGTATCCTCTCCCATTTCCATAGCCTTTGTCTGTGTTGAATCAAAAAGTCCGCCGTAAGTCATGCCAATAATATCTGATGAAACAAGCATCTCATCTGTATAACCATAGTATTCACTCTGGCTTGCTTTCATTTTTTCATTTACATCATCAGCTGTGACTTTTCCTTCAACCACAGCAACAAGCTCTGTAAGTGAGCCTGTCATAACGGGCACCCTCTGGCTTGTTCCATCAAGCTTTCCGTCAAGCTCAGGAATTACCATACCGATAGCCTTTGCCGCACCTGTTGTTGTGGGGATGATATTTCCGGCTGCAGAACGTGCACGGCGAAGGTCCCCCTTTCTGTGAGGTCCGTCAAGTGTATTCTGGTCATTTGTATAGGCGTGTATCGTTGTCATAAAACCACGTTTGATAGGTGCAAGCTGGTTAAGATAAAAAGCTATCGGAGCAAGGCAGTTTGTTGTACAGGAAGCTGAAGAAACGATCAGGTCTTCTGCTTTAAGTGTACTTTCATTAACTCCATAAACGATAGTAGGTACATCTTTTCCTGCCGCTGTTGATATAAGCACCTTTTTAGCACCAGCATCAATATGAGGCTGTGACTTCTCCTTTGATGTAAATAAGCCTGTGCATTCAAGCACAACGTCTATTTCAAGCTCTTTCCAGGGTAAGTTTTCAGGCTTGGGCTCTGCATAAACAGGTATTTCAACACCGTCTACAATAATACTGTTTTCTGTATAGCTTATTTCTTTGTTATAACGTCCCTGTGTTGTATCGTATTTTAAAAGATGTGCAAGCATTTTTGTACTTGTAAGGTCATTTATTGCGGCAATAACACAGTTTTCATCACCAAAAAGCTCACGGAAAGCAAGTCTTCCTATTCTTCCGAATCCATTGATAGCAAATTTAACACTCATTTTAAACACCTTCCTTTTTATTTAAAGTTATTTTTTTCTTGTTCAGTTAATAATTATACGTAAAAATATAAAAATTGTTGCTGCAAAATTAAGATGCAAAAAGGCGCATCGACCTAACGGTGTATACCGAACAGACAATGCGCCTAAAAATCAATTATTTATCAGTCAAAGAGTTTTGAAACTGAAAGTCCTTCGTGAATACGGTTGATAGCCTCTGCGAAAAGAAGCGCAACTGATAACTCTTTGATCTTAGGGCTTCTCTTTTCTTCAGGTAACTCTATTGTGTTAAGTACAAGAAGCTCTTCAATAGCTGAATTTTCAATTTTTTCAATAGCTGAACCTGAAAGAACAGCGTGTGTACAACAAGCATAAACAGCTGTTGCTCCTCTTTCTTTAAGAGCATTTGCAGCATTTGTTATTGTTCCTGCTGTATCTATCATATCATCAACAAGGATAACCTTTTTGCCTTTGAACTCACCAATGATATTCATGATCTCGCTGACATTTGCTTTGGGTCTTCTCTTATCAATGATAGCGATCGGGATATCCATTTTTGTTGCAAAGTTTCTTGTTCTGCCAACGCTGCCGAAGTCAGGAGAAACTGCAACTACATTATCAAGTTCTCCGTCAAATTTTCTTTTATAATAATCTGTAAGGAGAGGTACACCCACAAGATGGTCAACAGGAATGTCAAAGAAGCCCTGGATCTGTGCACAATGGAGGTCCATTGTAAGCACACGGTTTGCTCCTGCTGATGTTATAAGGTTGGCAACAAGTTTTGCACTGATTGGATCCCTTGCAACAGCTTTTCTGTCCTGTCTTGCATATCCGTAGTAAGGCATAACTGCTGTTATTCTTCCTGCTGAAGCTCTCTTCATAGCATCTATCATTATAAGAAGCTCCATAAGGTTATCGTTTACGGGGTATGATGTAGGCTGGATGATATAAACGTCAGCGCCACGGATAGTTTCGCGTATTTTAACTGAGATCTCACCATCGCTGAATTTTGTGACCTCGCTGTCACCAAGGGCAAGGCCAAGGTATTTAGCTACATCTTCCGCTAATTTTTTGTTTGCATTTGCTGCAAAAATTTTGATATTTCCTCTGCAAGTATACAGCATGTCAATTCCTCCCAAATACTGTAAATCATTTAAAACAACATATATAATAATGTTACACTATGGTACTCTAAAAAACAACCCAAATCCGCAAATTATTTGCTTTTTTTCCATCCCTTGATGTTCTGCTGTCTTGCTCTTGCAACAGCAAGTTCATCCTCAGGTATATCTTTTGTTATGGTAGATCCTGCGGCTATATAAGAGCCCTTTCCTACTGTAACGGGTGCAATAAGATTTGTGTTACAGCCTATGAAAGCATCATCCTCTATAGTTGTACGGAACTTCTTCTTTCCGTCATAGTTTACAGTAACCGTACCACAGCCGAAGTTTATCCTCTCGCCCACATCACTGTCACCTATATAAGTAAGGTGAGATACCTTTGTACCGTTTCCGATAACGGAATTTTTAACCTCAACAAAGTCACCTATTTTAACATTATCGCCTATTTTTGAGTCGGGTCTTATATAAGCATAAGGGCCTACGGTAGTTTTCTTGCCAACATAAGCTTCTGTAGCACTTGTAAACTTAATCTCGGCACCGTCATCGACCGAAACATCCACAAGTTTTGTATAAGGGCCTATTTTACAATCATCGCCAATAACCGTATTCCCTTCAAGTACTGTTCCGGGATATATCACCGTATCCATACCTATTTTTACGGAAGGTGCAATATATGTATTTAAAGGGTCACAGATAGTTACACCGTTTTCCATATAGTATCTGTTGATACGTTTTTTCATTATTTCAGATGCCTCTGCAAGCTGAACTCTTGAATTTACACCATAAAACTCGCTTACATCGTTTACCGCCATAGCATTTACGCCCTCTCCGTCCTTAAGGAGTATCTCGAGGGTATCGGGAAGATAATATTCGCCCTGTGCATTGTTATTATTAAGCTTTTTAAGAGCTTTTTTAAGGCTTGAACCCTTAAAAACATAAACGCCTGTATTTATTTCCTTAACAAGCTTTTCTTCGTCTGTTGCATCCTTATGCTCAACATTTTTAACAAAAGCACCTTTTTCATCTCTTACTATGTGTCCGTATCCCGCAGGGTCATCCACTATAGCAGATATAATAGTAACACCATTATTTTCTTCCTTATGGAAATCAAGGAGTTTTTTAAGTGTATCTGCAGTAAGCAAAGGTGTATCTCCATAGAGGATAAGCACATCCTTATTATCATCCAAAAATGCATCGGCACACATAACAGCGTGGCCTGTTCCCAGCTGTTCTTTCTGAAGATAATATTTAAGCTCTCTGTCTTTAAGCGCTTCCTTAACCTCATCGCCCTTAAAGCCTACAACAACAGCAACCTCATCGCTTCCTGCATTTTTAGCAGCATCTATAACGTGCTCTACCATTGTAATGCCCATTATTTTATGCAATACCTTAGGTAGTTTTGATTTCATCCTGCTGCCTTCACCGGCTGCAAGTATAAGTGTTTTCAAACCGGACATATCTATCACCTTTCTTTATATATACAAATAAACTTTAGACCTTTGTATTTATTTTGTCAAATTTATTTTAGGCTTATAGCTTATAAAGCAATAAAAACACTCTTAACATAATTCTATAAAACAAAAGCACCCTGTGTACACAAGGTGCTTTTAACTATATTTTTAATGCTTCTTGCCTGTAATTGCTCCTACTATAGCATGTTCAACCTTTAAGAATACGAATGTTCCTACAAGTAATATTACAAGTCTTGCTATTGTAAGAGTAAAAATATCTGTTGTTATTATAGTTGCCGCATTGAAATAGATGAAAGATATAGGGCCTGAAAACTTAGGTAAAAAGAACTGGCATCCGATTATAACAAACATTATTATAAATAACGCCGTAAGCACACCGGGTGTACCGCCTATTACAGGAACTAACGCATGTTCAAGCATTACAAAAACCAATGCTGCGACAATACCGAAAGCTGCTGTTATAAAATATTTTTTCTCCGCTTCCTTTGTTCCGCCCAGAAGACCTATAAGGCTGGGGCCCATAAGTGCAGGCCAGAACTCAACGTGTTCAATGCCGGCAAATCCGCCGATCAAACTTTCAACAAAAATAAATACTGTTACCCAAAGAGCAATAAGAGCTGCAAGGATAGCATATTTTGTTTTATTCATACCGAAAGGCTCCTTCCTTTGTTGTTAATTCTTATGTCCGGGGTCTTTCCGTTTATCCTCCCGATACCACACGCATTGTCAACACTTCGTCTCCGTCTTTAAGGAGGGTATCCTTGTAACTGTCGATTCCTACAAAGACTCCGCCTACAGTTACAAGTACCGGTCCGTTTATATCTGTGTTCGCTTCCTTAAGCACATCCAACAAAGTGATCCCTTCATGATACGGGATAGAGAAATCGTTTACCTTTATCATAATTAGAAATCGAAGAGTACTTCAAGCTCAACAGGGTTGATATCGAATTTTGAACCTGTAGCCTCTGATCTTTCATTATAGAAGAACTCAGGAAGCTTGTCATCTTCATCTGTAAATCCTGCAAGTTTGTTGAATGCTCTTTCTGTAAGTAATGTTTTAACACCTAAGCCAAGTGTTACTCTTGTAATATCAGCAGGGCCGCCATATAAGCCTGCCATCATATTGCCAAGAAGGTGCATCTTGGGAACGATGTGTGAGAATGCAAATAAGCACATCATACTGTCAGAGAAGCAGATAGCAACCTGAAGTTTGTTTGATGCATAAGCCTGAGCTGCACGACCTGCGTCATCAAAAGCACGGCCCATTGTAAGAGCTGCTGTATGGTCAGCACCCTGAGGGCAAGTAGCATAAGTGATACCTGTACCCTTTGTGTTTCTGGGATCATATCCTGAAATAGCCTGATGTTTAACTACAGGGATACGTTTTGCACCTAATTCAAGACCAACAGCCTCACAGCCATTACCTAAAACGTTGCCGAAGCCAACGCCGTTTCTCATATCCTCTAAAAGGCCGAGAACTGCATCTGCATCGCCCCATTTGATGTAGTCACATTCCATAGCAACGGCACAAGCGTCACCCATCTCGATAGTGTCTACACCGATATCGTCACACATACGGTCCATCTGAGCGATCTTATCAAGGTCGTTTATCATACAGTTAGGGCCGAAAAGTGCAATAGTCTCATACTCGAAACCACTTGTTACATAGTTTCCGTCCTTGTCGTGATAGATGTTTGAACACTGAACAGCACAACCGGGCTGGCAAGGTTTTTTGTTGCATCCGCCGCGTGTTGCAAGGTTAGCCATAAACTGTTCAACGCCTACACCTTTATAGTCTTTGTAAAGTCTTCCTGAGAAGTTCTTAACAGGAAGGATACCGTCTTTAGATGTTTTTTCAATAGTTGAAATCGTACCAAAGTTGTGGAAGGGATCCACTTTAGCAGCATTAGCTACCATAGCGTTAAGCTCTTTAGCTGCATCTTTGAACATAGCCTCATCAGCATATTCAACTTTATAAGGTGTTGTGGGTTTTTCAATAACAACCGCTTTAAGGCCTTTAACACCCATCAACGCACCAATACCGCCACGAGCAGCAACACGTGAAGGATGAAGAGTACCAAACTCTGTAAGCTGGATAGAAGCAGCTTTGTATTTTCTTTCGCCGGCAGGTCCGATACATGCAACAGAGATGTTATCTCCGTATTTTTCTCTCATAGCATCAACAACTGCGTATGAACCTAAACCGCGAAGTTCTTCTGCGTCAAGAAGCTCGGCAACACCGTCTTTGCCGATATGTAAATAGCGAAGCTTGTCATCAGCGGGAAGGTTATGAACTGTGATCATTCTTAATCCCTGCTCAGCCATAAGCTTAGCTACATATCCGCCTGAGCTACATTCTTTGATAGTTCCTGTAAGAGGGCTCTTTCCACCTACAGAGATACGGTGAGATGTTGTAAAGTTTGTTCCTGCAAGGACTCCTGTACAGAAAATGAGAACGTTCTGCTCTCCTAAAGGATCACATTTAGGATCCATTTTTCCGCCTTTAACTAAGTCCATCATATAATTAGCAATAAGTGCACGTCCGCCAAGCTGTAAATATGCCTCATCATAAGGAAGCTTTTCTACAGTAAATTTGGACATATCTATAACAAGTTTTGACCACATTTATATTCTCTCCTTTCAGGCATCGTAAGCGCTCTTGAACATTTCAGCAACACGTGCAGCTGTTATACGGTAAGGGATAAGAGCAAAGCCTGTATCTGCTGTTACAACAGGTGCAAGAGGAAGAAGATCCTCAAGTGCAATGCCCCACTCTTTTAAATTCTTTAAGCCAAGGCTCTTACAGAAGTCACGTATTGTCTTTTTAGCAATAGCTCCGACTTCTTCCCAAGGTGTATCATCAGGAACATTTACGCCCATAGCTTCACAGATCATAATTACCTTTTCTTTTTCAGTACGAGCTGTATACTCTATTACTTCAGGAAGGCAGAATGCACAAGCCTGACCGTGAGGAACATGGAATCTTGCACCGATCGTATGGCCAATACTGTGTCCAAGATGTACTAATGCATTTGTGAAAGCCATACCTGCGAAGAATGAAGCTTCCATCATTTTTTCACGGGCTACGATGTTTTTGCCGTCTGCAACAGCAACAGGGAGCCATTTATAGATAGTTCTGATAGCGTCACGGCAAAGAGCATCTGAAAGAGGGTTTGCCTGTGCACCTGTGATAGACTCAACAACATGAGCAAATGCGTCAATACCTGTCTGTGCTGTAGGCACTGCAGGAAGACCTAAAGTAAGCTCTGCATCAAGGAATGCCATCTCACCTACACATACGGGAGAAACAACGCTGTCTTTTTTGTTTAATGAAACACAGCTGATAACACACATATTTGTTGTTTCAGAGCCTGTTCCTGCTG
>SVDG01000092.1 GCA_015057875.1 Lachnospiraceae bacterium
TCTGCCCTGAAGTCTTTTTCAACCCTGAAGCCTTCTGCATCAAGGGCAGCGGCTACTGTGTTTGCATATTCTTCAAACTTCTCTGAAATAGGAAGTACTTTAACCTGAACGGGAGCAAGCCATGTAGGGAAGAGGCCTGCAAAGTGCTCGATAAGGATACCGATGAATCTTTCAATAGAGCCGAAGCATACACGGTGGATCATAACGGGACGTTTCTTTGTTCCGTCTGCAGCTGTGTATTCAAGCTCAAATCTTTCGGGTAAGTTCATATCAAGCTGGATAGTACCGCACTGCCATGTTCTGCCGATAGAGTCCTCAAGGTGGAAGTCGATTTTAGGTCCGTAGAAGGCACCGTCACCCTCGTTAACAACGTAAGGCATACCGTTTTCTTCAAGAGCGCCTCTTAAGCCCTCTGTTGCTATCTCCCAAGCTTCGTCACTGCCCATGCTGTCTTCGGGTCTTGTTGAAAGTTCAACATGATATTTGAAACCGAAGAGGCTGTATACGCTGTCGATAAGGCTGATTACACCTTTGATCTCGTCTTTTATCTGGTCCTGTGTCATGAAGATATGTGCATCGTCCTGAGTGAAGCATCTAACTCTCATAAGACCGTGTAAAGCACCGCTCTTTTCGTGACGGTGAACGATACCTAACTCACCAACTCTTAAAGGAAGGTCACGGTATGAGTGCATATCCTGTTTGTAAACGAGCATACCACCGGGGCAGTTCATGGGTTTGATAGCATGATCTACTTCGTCGATAACTGTTGTGTACATATTTTCTTTGTAGTGATCCCAGTGTCCGCTTCTTTCCCAGAGCTGTCTGTTCATGATGATAGGTGTCTGAACCTCAACATAACCAGCTTTGCGGTGGATCTCTCTCCAGTAATCGATAAGAAGGTTTTTAACAACCATACCTTTGGGAAGGAAGAAAGGGAAGCCCTGTCCTTCATCTAAAAGTGTAAAGAGACGAAGCTCTTTGCCAAGTTTTCTATGGTCACGTTTTTTAGCTTCCTCAAGCATTGTAAGGTATGCCTCAAGGTCAGCAGCTTTTGTGTAAGCTGTGCCGTAGATACGAGTGAGCATTTTGTTTTTCTCATTGCCTCTCCAGTAAGCACCGGCAATGCTCATAAGCTTAACAGCTTTAACGTTTTTAGTTGTCATAAGGTGAGGACCTGCACAAAGGTCTGTGAACTCGCCCTGTCTGTAGAATGATATGATAGCATCCTCGGGAAGGTCTTTGATAAGCTCTACTTTGTAGGGCTCTTCTTTTTCTTCCATAAATTTGATAGCCTCTTCACGGGGAAGCTCAAATCTTTCAAGAGGAAGGTTTTCTTTGGCAATTTTTTTCATTTCAGCTTCGATCTTGCCAAGGTCTTCGGGTGTGAAGGGTGTTTCACGGTCGAAGTCATAGTAGAATCCGTCTGCGATCGAGGGGCCGATAGCAAGCTTTGTTTCAGGATAAAGGCGTTTGATAGCCTGAGCCATGATGTGGCTTGCAGTGTGGCGGAAAGCCTCTTTGCCTTCCTTGTCATCGAATGTTGCGATGCTTAATTCGCAGTCTTCGTTTACTTCATATCTTAAGTCTTTTGTTTCACCGTTTACGATACCTGCACACGCATTTCTTGCAAGGCCTTCACTTATGCTTTTAGCGATATCTAAAATGGAAGTGCCTTTTTCAAATTCCTTAACTACTCCGTCTTTAAGAGTTACTTTGATCATTTTTGTTCTCCTTTCGCATAAAAAAACTCGCCCGTTTTCCTGTTACAGAAAAGGGACGAGAATAAAATTTTCCCGCGGTTCCACCCAATTTGTTTAAAATAAAACCACTCAATTAAGGCTTTAACGCAGCCTGTACGCACCCGATTAAGGGCGTCTCCGGGGTAGTCTTCGCTTACGCCTGTTATAGAAGAAATCACACCGACTGCATAAGCAGACTTTCTTCCTCTCTGAAAAAACAATGCGGGCTACTGTCCCCATCAGCGATTTGTCAATATCCTTTAATATTATAATGTTTAAGATTTTCAATGTCAACGATATTTTGGTGTTACTTATGGGATATTTATGCTATAATCCAGTTACAGTTTAAGTTATTAAAGAGGTGTTTTTATGTACCGCATAGATTATCATATGCACAGTAATTTTTCATCCGACAGCGAAGCTGAGATGGAGGATATGATACTTTCTGCCATAGATAAGGGGCTTACTCATATAGCTTTGACGGATCATGTGGACTTTATGTATCCTGACCCGGAGTATCCCTTCCTTATAGATTATGACGAATACAGAAAAAAGGCTATGGGGCTTATAGATAAATACAGCAAAAAGATAAATATTGCTTTTGGTGTTGAAATGGGTCTTCAGCCCTGCTGTGAAAAAATGACAATAGATTTTTTAAATGAAAAACACTTTGATTTTGTTATAGGCTCTACCCATTGCGTGGCAGGTCTTGAAATGTACGGCGACAGCTTCTATAGGGGCAAGAAAAAGGAAGATGCCTACAGGGAATATTTTGAGGATGTTTTAAACAGCGTTAAAACCTATGAGGGCTTTAATGTATATGGACACCTTGACTATGTTAACCGCTACGGAGGATATGCCGATAACAGCTTAAGATACATTGACTATAAGGATATAATTGATGAGATACTTAAGGAGCTTATCGAAAGAGGAAAGGGCCTTGATCTTAATACATCGGGATACCGCTATAAAATAGGCTATGCCCATCCTCAGAAGGATATTTTAAAGGCCTACAGGGAGTTTGGCGGAGAAATAATAACAACAGGCTCTGATGCACATAAGCCTCATGATGTTGCAGCGGATTTTGATAAGGCCTATAAGCTTCTTCGTGAGATTGGGTTTAAATACGTAACTGTTTTTAAGGACAGGAAACCGGAATTCATTAAGTTTTAAGCAGGTGATAATATGGTTTACGATATTGCAGTTGTGGGCGGAGGCCCTGCTGGCAGCACGTTTGCAAGGCTTGCGGCAGACGGTAATAAAAAGATACTACTCATAGACGGACAAAGCATAAAGGGTAAAAAACCTTGTGGGGGACTTCTTGCACCCGATACTCAGAAGGCTCTTGCACATATGGATCTTGTACTGCCCAACAGGATACTTGCTGACCCGCAGATATTTTCTGTAAAGACCATAGACGTATGCCATAAACTGATAAGATATTATCCGAGGCACTACCTTAATGTGGACAGGGCGGCGTTTGATGGCTGGCTCGTTTCTCTTATACCCGAAAGCGTGGATAAAATGAACGGGGTCGTGACTAAGATAGAAAAAGACGGTGAAGAGTTTATATTAAGTGTAAAAACGCTTGGTGGAAGCAAGGAGATAAGAGCAAGGAACATAGTTGGCGCAGACGGGGCAAA
This sequence comes from Lachnospiraceae bacterium, assembly GCA_015057875.1. GTDB lineage: Bacteria > Bacillota > Clostridia > Lachnospirales > Anaerotignaceae > SIG274. Next base: position 3,383 of record SVDG01000092.1, read on the forward strand.
TTCTGTTGTAAGAAAGACATTTTATGGCGACAGCATTTTCCGTTATGTTGCCATACAGCAATGGTTTGAGGCAAAGACTGATACAAATGCTTTTTACTCCTGTATTTTTGATGAGAAAACAAGCGAGAGCTGCTCCTGGTCCATATTCAAAAACGGATATTTCATATACGGAGGCTGTTTTGAAAGCAAGAACTGCCGTGAAAACTTTGAAAAACAGAAGGAAAGGATAGCGGATTTTGAGGGTTTTGTATTTGGTGAGAGTGTTAAAACAGAAGCCTGCCTTGCACTGAGACCGAGAAAGATGAGCGATTTTGTAACAGGAAAGGACGGCATTTATCTGATAGGCGAAGCAGCTGGCTTTATAAGCCCCAGCTCTTTTGAGGGCATAAGCTATGCCATAACGAGCGGGAAGATACTTGCAGAGATATTTAAGGACGGAAAGGGCGATATTGAAAAAAGATATTCCGCAGGAACACGTAAAATAAAGATAAAACTTTGGATAAAAATAATAAAACGATGGTTTATGTATACACCGTTTGCAAGGTTTCTGGTTATGAAAAGCGGGATAGAAAGCATAAAGCTCTGGAAATAAAAAGCGTCAGCAGGCGCTTTTTTATTTTGCCTGTGACCGTATAAAATCATCATTTAAGGCCAATATATCATAAGTGATATTTTTGGCCGGGAGAGTGATCATTTTGAAAAATAGGTTTGATTTTAAAAGGTTTATTGCAGGATGCGGACTGCACATGCTTGTTTTTTCACTTCTCACGGGCGCAGCTGTAGGCAGTATACCCGAAAACATTTATGTTGCGGCAGGAGAGGACAAGGAGATATGTTTTAATGTTCCCATGAGGGCTGAACTTAGCGGGGAGGCTATTGGTGCCATAAGTGTTAAAAACAAAAAAGGTGAAGAAAACATAAGCCTTGATCTTAGCGACCCTTTTTATGTTGAAGCTGATGAAGAAACGAGGATAGATGCAGAGCTTTCACTTCTTGGTATCCCTGTAAAGACCGTGTCGGTAAATGTAATGAGGGACAGGAGCATAATACCTTGCGGAAACATTACAGGCGTGACCATGGAAACAGACGGCATACTTGTGCTTGGAACGGGTGCAGTTACGGATGAAAATGGAAATGATCACTCGCCTGCGAGAGGAAAACTTGAGGCAGGGGATATTATAAAAAGCATAAACGGAGAGGAAATAGACGATAAAGAGGAACTTGCGAGGATAGTGAATAACTACACTGACGGAAGCTTTGAGATGACGATCATAAGAAGGGGAAAGGAATTTAAAGCGGACATAAGGCCTTATAAAGCTGTTGACGGGAACAGGCTTGGGGTGTGGGTAAGGGACAGCACACAAGGTCTTGGTACTATCACCTGTTATGACAGCGAAAACAGAAGCTTTGCTGCCCTTGGACACGGTATATATGACGTTGATACGGGAAGCCTGATGACGGTAAAGGATGGCTCGGTAACGAGGGCAGAGGTGACAGGGATAAAAAAGGGGGAGAAAGGCAGTCCGGGCGAGGTGCTTGGTACGCTTTTTAAAGATGATGAGCTTGGAGATATACTTAAAAACACAGAATGCGGACTATATGGCGAGATAAAAGAAACGGGTATATTTTTTCTTGAGGATGAAAGTATGCCTGTAGGTATGAGATACGAGGTAAAAGAGGGCAAGGCCTTTATATTGTCGGATATATTGGACGGTAAAAAGACAGGATATTCAATAAATATTGAAAGTATAAACAGATATGGCGGAAGACAGGATAAAAGCCTTTTTATAACCATAACGGATGAAAGATTGCTTGAAAAAACAGGAGGGATAATACAGGGCATGAGCGGAAGCCCCATAATACAGAACGGAAAGATAATCGGAGCCGTTACCCATGTTCTTGTTAACTCACCTGAGAGAGGGTATGGGATATTTATTGAGAATATGCTGGATGCGGCGGGATAAAACTAAGGCAGGGGGCATATCCCTGCCATTTTTATACATTCTGTGCTACAATAAAATTAGTTTAAAAAAGCTATTGACTCTCACGTTGCGTCATAGTGTATACTCCTTTTTGTGAGGTGATAAAAATGAAAATGCAGATTAAAGAATTTGCTGAGTTTACC
>SVDG01000002.1 GCA_015057875.1 Lachnospiraceae bacterium
CTATACAAGAAAAAGTGGTTTCGGTGTTGACTACAGAATGGATACACCTGAAGAGCTTGCTTCAGTTTTCTATACAAAAGAAACTCTCGGTTTAAAGGGCGGTGTGCTTGTAACAAATCCCATCCCCGAGGAATATTCGATGGATCACGAGGTCATAAACAAAGCCATTGAAGAAGCTGTTGAGGAGAGCAAAAAACTCGGCATCAAAGGCAAGGAAACAACTCCCTTCCTTCTTGCTAAGATTAAAGAGATCACAGGCGGAGACAGCCTTGATTCAAATATCCAGCTTGTTTATAACAACGCAAGACTTGCAGCTAAAACAGCAGCAGCACTTTGCGAGTTAAGGAAGTAATAAGACCTTGGGACGCTGTCCCAAACCCTGCCAAACTTTAACTGAAAACCCCCTATCCAATTTTGGATAGGGGGTTTTAAATTAAAAATTAGGTCAAGCCTTTTTAAATGACGAAACCGCCAGAGAAAGGGCGGCGGCATAGCCGTTCGCGAAGCGAATTTCTGAGCTTGCCAGCTTGCGGAGTTTGAGGCAGAGCCTCAAGGTCTTAATATTTCTTACTTATGATAAGGCTCATGCTTGATTATGCGAAATGCCCGATAAATCTGCTCCATCAGTATCATACGCATAAGCTGGTGAGGAAATGTCATTTTAGAGAAGCTGAGCTTATAATCCGCACGATCGACAACAGCCTTACTAAGCCCTAAAGACCCGCCTATCACAAAGGCAATAGAGCTTATGCCGGACACAGCCTTCTTCTCAAAAAAGTCCGCCAAATCCTCGCTGCTCAGCATCTTCCCGTCAATACAAAGGGCAACCACAAAGGCATCCTCGGTTATCTTTTTAAGTATCCTCTCGCCCTCTTTTGTCTTTACCTGTTCCTCTTCCGCAGGGCTTAAATTCTCCGGTGCCTTTTCATCAGCCACTTCGGCTATCTCTATTTTAGCATAGCGTCCCAGTCGTTTTTTATACTCCTCAACGCCGTCACTGAAATATTTTTCTTTAAGCTTTCCAACACAAACGACCGTTATCTTCATCGTTATCTCCTAAAACGTAACGGGCATGCTGACAGAATATCTGAGAGCCATATCCATTTTCAGATCCCGCCCGATATAAATATTGTTATTGTTAAGTATGGCCTCCACAGTATCATAGGCGAGGTGCGGCGTATTGTTTTCCGCACTTAAGTGACCCAAAAAGACGTGCTTTAGCCTTTCGTTCATTATGCTTGCAAGAAGCTCTCCTGCGGCAATATTTGAAATATGCCCGAAGTCTCCCATTATCCTCTTTTTAAGTGCCCATGTATAAGGCCCGTTTCTTAGCATTTCAAGGTCATGGTTAGCCTCAAGCAAAAGCACATCGCTATCTGTTATGTTATCGCGTATTTCTTCTGTAATATGTCCTAAGTCCGTAGCAAGGGTCATTTTTATATTATCCGCAAAAACGCTGTATCCCACAGGGTCTGCCGCATCATGCGGTATACTGAAGGGTTTGACACACATATCGTTTATTATACAGTTTTCACCGCTGTAAACGATTTTTCTGTTATGTCTGGCTATAGTTCCAAGGCTTCCTTCCATCGCCTCCCATGTAGCCTGAGTGGCATAAATGGGTATATCAAATCTCCTTGAAAGTATACCTGCACCCTTAATGTGGTCAACGTGTTCATGAGTAATAAAAAGGGCATCAAGACTGCCTCCGTCTACACCGAGTGTCTCCAAGCCCTCCTGTATCTTTTTGCCGCTTACTCCCGCATCAATAAGTATACGGGTACCGCCTGTGGCAATATATGTGCAATTACCGCTGCTTCCGCTGGATATCGGACAAAACATAGCCTTGATCATATCCAACTCCTGCTTTTTATCATTCTTTAACTCTTTTTATATAGGCACCTAAAGCGGAAAGCTTTTCTTCAACCGCCTCATAGCCTCTGTCTATGTATTTTACATCATTTATCTCTGTTACGCCCTCTGCCGCAAGTGCCGCAACTATCATAGCCGCACCCGCCCTTAAATCAGTTGCTTTAACAGTTGTACCTTTAAGTGCATCAACACCCTCAACAGTAGCCTCTCTTCCATCAACAGATATTTTTGCACCCATAAGATTAAGCTGGTCAACATACTGGAAACGGTTATCCCATACGTTTTCCGTAATAACGCTCTTACCGTTACATACGCTTAAAAGCGCCGCAATCTGGGGCTGTAGATCTGTGGGGAAACCAGGATAACTCATTGTTTTAATATTAGTATTATAAAGCTTTTTGCCGCCGATTATCCTGATTGAATCATCATGCTCATGAACTTCAACATTCATCTCAACAAGCTTTGCTGTAAGGCAGTCCATATGCTTGGGGATTATATTCCTTACAAGAACATCTCCGCCTGTTATGGCTGAGGCTATCATATATGTTCCTGCCTCTATCTGGTCAGGGATGATAGTATATTCAGCACCCTTGAGGCTTTCAACACCAACAATTCTTATAACGTCAGTACCTGCCCCTTTTATCTTGGCTCCCATAAGGTTAAGGAAGTTTGCTGTATCAACAACATGAGGCTCTTTAGCCGCATTTTCAATGATTGTTGTTCCCTCTGCAAGAATAGCCGCAAGCATTACGTTGATGGTTGCACCAACAGACACAACGTCCATATATATTGATGTACCAATAAGCCTGTTAGCTTTGGCAATAACTATACCCTTTTCTTCATCGACCTCAACATCCGCACCAAGTGCTCTGAAGCCTTTGATATGCTGGTCGATAGGTCTGTTGCCGAAGTTACATCCTCCGGGAAGCGCTACTTCTGCTTCTTTAAAACGTCCGAGCATAGCACCCAAAAGATAATAAGATGCCCTTATTTTTCTTACATCCTCAGTAACAGCCTTCTTTGTTTTAAGATCTCTGCTGTCGATTTTAAGAGTATGGTTGTTTAAAAACTCACACTCTGCTCCGATATTTGTCAACGTATTGTAAAGGCAATATACATCCTCTATGCAAGGAAGATTATCTATAATACAAACATCATTTGCCATAATAGCCGCAGGTATAATCGCTACCGCAGCATTTTTTGCACCGCTTATGGAAACCTCGCCTTGTAATCGGCGCTGACCTGTAATAATCAGTTTATCCATAGGTCTGATCAATCCTTCCGAAAATTATATATATAACATAGCTTTATAGCATACAAATCACTATAAAACAGACTTTGTTCAAATTTTATCATTCTGTTATTATATCATACAATACTTAGCATTTAAAGGATTTTTTACTCTTTATCAGTATTTTTGTGGATAGCATCCTTTTTCCATACGCCGCTGAAATAGAATATACTCGAAGGTATAAGCCCCGCAAACTGGCTTAAACCAAGAGCCATAAAGATCCCGCTGAGGCCAAGACCTAAAATATCCTCAAAAACAAACACAAGGCTTATCCTTGCGAGCACCATATTGCAAATAGCATTCATCATAGCAAATATCGAATTGCCTGAGCCTGTGGCAAAACCGCTGAACATAAAAACAACCGCATTGCCTAAATAGCATATACTTACGTATTTTATATACTGAAGACCTATCTCCACCGTATCGGCATCGCAGCCAAAAAGCTCTATAAGCGTTCCTCCGTTAAGCCTTACAACAGCAAATATGCATACAGCAAACACAAGGCTCATCCTTATTCCCGCAAAAAGCGTCTTTTTGGCCCTTTCTATCTCCCTTGCTCCAAGGTTCTGCCCAGCCATAGAGGATATAGCCTGAGATATGGCTATAGCAGGAAGTATAGCAAAAGAGTCTATTTTTGAGCATATTCCTGCTGCAGTTGATGCCGCAAGTCCATAAGCATTTATACGACTTATAACAAAGAATATAGATACATTTACCACCGTTGACTGAACAGCAGATGGCAGACCTATCTTAAATATAAGCGGAAGCTTGCTTTTATCAATAACAAAGCTTTTAGGCTTAAAGTCAAAAATAAAGTTCTGCCTGTAAAGAGTTATAACGGCGAGAGTAAAGCTTAATGCCTGCGCTATTATAGTAGCAAGGGCAGCGCCTCCCGCTCCCATCTCAAGGGGACCTACAAAAATAATATCCAGTATAATATTTGTAAACGCTGCAACAGCTACAAACATAAGCGGTCTTTTTGAATCTCCAAGGCCCCTTAAAACAGCACTTACTGCATTATAACCACAAATAAATACTGTTCCCGTAAAGCAGATATAAAGATAATTACATGCCTCCCTGTAAGACTCCACAGGAGTTTTAAGCAGAGTAAGCAGATTAGGTGTTATAAGCATACCGCCCACAGTAAAAAGAACGCTCAGGATAAGGAACATAGTAAAAATAGTGCCTATGGTTTTTCTGGCATTTTCCTCTTCCCTTGCACCTATATACTGGGCAACAAGCACCGTACCGCTCATAGCAAAGCCACTTACAAGGTTTGTTATAAAATAAGACACGTTTGAGCTGATGTTTACAGCTGTTATCCCATAATCACCCATAAACTGCCCTACTATGAACATATCAACAATACCATATAATGCCTGCAGTACCTGAGCAAGCAAAAAGGGTATGGCAAATTTCAAAAGTTTTCTGCTTACATTACCTTGTGTAAGATCACTTCTGTATTTATCTTCCATTTAAACTCATCTCTTCCAAAGTAAACATACTATATTGATTATAGTACATCCTTCTTGGTTTATCCACCAAAAGATGACCTTATTTGCGTTGTTTTTTCACAATAAATTTAGTATAATTGTTTTAATCTTAAACCGGAGGTGCTTATATCATGGGAAGAAAAATTCTTGTTGTTGATGACGAGATGAATATAGTAAATATCCTTGCCTTCAACCTTAAAAAAGAAGGCTATGAAGTAATAACTGCTTTTGACGGAGCAGAGGGTATTAAAAAGGCTTACGAGCAGGAGCCTGACCTTATACTGCTTGACGTTATGATGCCTATTATAGACGGCTACGAGGCCTGCAGAAAGATAAGAGAAAGATTCCAGACACCTATAATAATGCTTACAGCCAAGGCAGAAGAGGTGGACAAGGTTTTAGGTCTTGAGCTTGGAGCTGACGATTATGTTACAAAGCCTTTCAGCGTAAGAGAACTTATGGCAAGAGTAAAAGCAAATCTTCGCAGAAGTGCAGCTGTAATGCCCGCCGTTACAGAAGAAGTAAAACCCGCAGAACCCGAAAACCCCAATATTATGAAATTCGGCACCCTCACAATAGATACATCTCTTTATGAGGTAAGAAAAAGCGGAGAGCTTATTGATCTCACATTAAGAGAATACGAGCTTCTTAAATTCCTTGCAGAAAACAATACACAGGTATTCTCAAGAGAAGCTCTTCTTGAAAAAGTGTGGGGATATGAATTCCCCGGTGATGTCAGAACAGTTGATGTAACTGTAAGACGTTTACGTGAAAAAGTAGAAGATAATCCCGCAAAACCTGCTTACATCATAACAAAACGTGGTGTAGGCTATCACTTCGGAGCATAAAAACGAAAGACAGGTGCACACCAGATGAAAAGCATTAAACTGAAGCTCATCATAATGTATCTTGCTCTCGTGCTCATAGTTATGATGGTAAGCGGAACATATATCATCTTCAGTCTTAAGGCTTCTGAAATAGACAAGGCCCAGAACCAGATGCAGCTTTATTCCGAAAAAATAAGCGAGCAGGTAGTGCTGAGCTTTGAGGAAACACAGTTCCAGTCAGGTCTTGACCAGTTTTCAACGGCAGATTCAACATCAAGCCAGATACAGGGAAACATCATAGACCTTAACGGCACTACCTTAGCCTCAACTTCAGAAGAAAGAACGCCCTACCAGCAGTATAAATATTCCGTTATAATGACAGCTATGGCAGGCGAAGCATCCTTTTCGACCGAAAGAGATGATTCCTCAATAGAATGGCTCAGATCAGCCTATCCCGTCGATATAAACGGCGAAGTAAAATATATAATTTTCTGCCAGATGGATGCAACCGAGATAAATGATCATTTATCACAGACAGCTACAACTATCATTTTCTCATCCGTTCTTGCGCTTATACTCACAGCCTTTATGGGATATTTCTTTGCCCGCAGTCTTACAGGCCCCATAGCCGCCCTTACAAGCAGAGCTAAGGAAATGGCAGAGGGTAACCTTTCCAACAGCGCTACGGTATACGCAAATGACGAGATAGGTCAGCTGACCCACAGCTTCAACTTTATGGCCTCAGAGCTATCAAAGCATATAGCTGAAACAACAAAGGAGAAAAACCGTATCGAGATCATCCTCCACAATATGACAGACGGTGTTATATCCTACAATAACCACGGAGAGCTTATGCTTTTTAATCCCGTCAGTATGGATCTGCTTGAGCTTAAGGAAATGATACCTACCCTTGATGAATTTATATCATCCTACGATATAGACTCCAGCGTTTATCTTGATATGGGTAACGATTTCTTTAAAACAGCAGTATTCCCCGTAGGCAACAAATACGTTAACGCAAGCTTTTCTCCCTATACCAACGAGAAAAACGAGTTTGCCGGCGTTATCGTTGTTCTTCAGGATATAACAGAGCAGAAAAAACTTGACGATATGCGTAAGGAGTTCGTAGCCAACGTTAGCCACGAGCTGCGCACGCCATTGACCACAATAAAAAGCTATACAGAAACTCTTATAGACGGGGCCATTGATGAAAGAGGTATTGCCCTCGATTTCCTCGATATCATAAACAGCGAGGCAGACCGTATGGCCTTCCTTGTAAGAGACCTTCTCCAGCTTTCAAGACTTGATAACAATCAGTACACTCTTAACCTTTCAAGGTTTAACCTTAACGACCTTATAAACGAAAACATAAGGCAGAACAAAATACATGCGGAAAACAAGCATCAGTCACTCAGCTACGTGCCCTTTGACAATGATGTATCCGTTACAGCCGACCGAGACAGGGTAACACAGGTAGTAAATAACCTTTTATCCAACGCCATCAAGTATAGTCCCGAACAGGCAAAAATAGATATTTCAGTTTCCGAAGACAGCCGTTTCTATAAGATAACCGTAAAGGATACAGGTATGGGTATCTCCAAAGAAGACCTGCCCCGTATCTTTGAGCGTTTCTATCGTGTAGATAAGGCAAGAAGCCGTGCTATGGGCGGTACAGGTCTCGGCCTTGCCATAGCCAAAAACATAATGGAAAGCCACGGCGGAACGATTACAGCCGAAAGCGAATATGGCAAAGGTACTGCTATGACGATCTGGCTTCCCAAAGAAACAACAGAAACACCCAAAAACTAAATGTAATTTAAACGTAAGCCCCATGTAATACGGATGTAATAATAACAGTTTATAATAAAATTACTTATTATACCGTAAAGGAGGCTTGCGTTATGAAAAAAATACCCACATTGTTTATTACCCTTATCTGTACGATAGTTTTTGCTATATCCGTATACGCAAAGCCCCTCGATAGCTATACCATATCAGGCGGAATAGATTTCAGTAAGGAAAGCGAATCGACCTTTGATGAAAACAGAGTGATATCCGGCACGGCACCCTGCGGAACAAAGGTTTTAATAACCATCTCTAACTCAGACAGCGTCAACACCGAAGTATTTGAAATAACCGTAGGCGCATCGGGTATATTCAGCAAAACTCTTCGCCTTGATAATGGCGAAAATCAGGTAAGTGTTCTGCTTTCCCTTGACGGATATGATACTGTTGAAAAAGGAACCGTAATAAACAAAAAAGACAATAAAATAAAACACACTCTCAAAAAAGGTATATGTATACCAGGAGAAGGCATATCTGGAGATATAGTTTTATTTTATTCATAAAAGCAAAAAGCGGTGATTGATATGACCAGAAACAAGTTTACAAACTTGCTTATCGTTGTGCTTGCTTTTTTAGCTGTTGTTCAAACAGGTGGGTTATGGCTTAGTCAGACAAAAAGTCATAACCTTTTTTATTCCGCAATAAACAGCTTTTTAACAGCAAGCTCGGATACAACCGAATACTACCGTACTATAGAAGCCGGAAAGACAGCCATTGGCACAGGCAACAACCGGTATGTGCTTTTATACGAAAAACAGGATAAAAAAGCCGGCTCTGCAATAAAAGACGCTATAGGTTCAGCCCTTGAGAACGGCGAGGAAAATATATCCGGTACTATCGACTGGAATATACTTTCAGGCAAAAACATAGTCCTTGAGTTTCCTTTTTCTGTTTCATCGGCAGAGTTTGCAAAAGGCTTCTCTTCTGCTTCCGGAAATAACATCGTGCCGGAAAACTTCAACTGCATCGTTATAACCCCATCATTTGCAGATGACGGCACCTATATTACATTTATAACAACAGGTGAGCAGAAATTTGTTACTCTCGTTATTGAGGATAGTTCTATAAATTCCTCACTTCGTACCGTCATAGATTCAACCCCTGCCGATGGACTTGCCTATATATCTTCGGCACAGAGTGGCTTCAATATTTTCAAAAACAATGTTTTCCTCCCCCAGTGGGCCGAAAACGAGTATTTATATCCCTCTGTATATAGCGTAAATGCAGGCACGGATGGAAATGGTGTGTTTTCTTCATCAGAGGTAAAACAGATGGTACAGCCTCTGTTTGCCCCCTCCGCCTTTGACCATTCAGGTATAGACGGAAACGGCATACATTTTTACAATTCCGATGAGATAGTTGTTAAATACTATCCGAACGGTATACTTGAATACTTCAATTATAAAAAATCAACCGAAGCCCAGACTCTTGCTTCGGCTTATGACGCCTGTATGGAATTTATAGAAAAGGATGTATCCATAAAAACAGATATATTCCTTACCGATGCAGATGTAACTACAGAAGGACTTGTTTTCAAGTTTGATTACAGCGTAAACAATATTCCTATAAAGCTCTCAGAAGCCCTTAAAGAAAAGCTTGGCATAGAAAGTGCCATAGAGGTTATAGTTACAAACAACACAGTTAAAAAATACAGAAAATACTCCTGCAATTTTTATGAAAGCAGCGAAAATGATATGTCAGCTAATGTAGACTTCCTTACAGAAATAAACAGAGTTATAACCGAACACTCTGCAGACGGAGAAATAGTTCAGGTCGATGATATCAGCCTTTGCTACTATGCTGACGAAAACAACCTTTGTTCTCTTAAATGGATAACAGATATAGACGGCTCATCATATACAGGTGATACTTTTGCTGTTGCTTACGAGGGGGAATGATACCTTGAACCTGAGCAGATCAAAAAAAATAATAATCCTTGTGCTTGTTATACTAAACATCGTTCTTCTTGCCCTGCGTGTAATGGATAAACCGGACTATACTCTCTCATCTGACAGAGAAAAAGCAGTATATGAAGTATTGGGTAAAAACAACATAGCCCTCTACACAGAGCTTTTAACAGGCTACGAACCTATGCAGCAGATACTTGTAAGCTCAACTGAGGCAAATGTAGAAAAAATACTGCCCGCCTTTTTCGACAGTACAGAAAATATGGAGATGACCATTGAATTCTCCAAAACCATATACAGCGATAAATACCGGATCCTTACTTTAGGCGAAAATACTCTGCTTTTTGAAGATTACACACCTACAGAAGAAATAGCTAACTACAGCTATAGTCAGGCAAGTAATACCGCCTCCAACTTCCGTGAGGTAATTATGGCCGCACTTAATTTCTCCAAAAATGTTGAGCTTGAAAAAAATCATTTCAAAAATGGGGAATATACTTTCCGTTACGTTGAAAGCTATAATAAGAGCAAACTTTTCTGCAACTACATTGATATAACAGTTAAAAACGGAAAAATACTCCGTGCAGAGGCCTCCCGTTACGGCGTGGACGGTTTTACAGGAAACAAACAGAACATAGCCGCACCCGATGAAATAATGCTTACATTCCTTTATGAGCTTAAAAAGAATGACTTGTCCTACGGAATAATAATAACTGATATGGAAATAGGCTATGATTTCCAATCATCAGACGATATAGCAAGTGGCGATTCCCTGAGCCTTGTGCCCTTCTACCGCATATATATACAGGGTACAGATAAACCATTCACCATAAATGCCTATACAAATGAGTTTATAAACTAATAAAAACCACGCAAAAGCGTGGTTTTTATTTATCTTCTTTATTTATCTTTTTCCTATCTCAATAACCTCTGTTACGGGTTCAACTATCGTTACCTCAGAAATAGTCTTCTGTTCCTCCTCAAAGCCATTTATCCTTATGATCTCAACAGTAACTTCTTTCTGTCCGTCCCTGCCTTGCTGGATAACTCTTTTATAGGAGCTGTCCTTTGATGAGTTTGTTTTATATTCAACTGTTTTATCCTGCTTTGCAGTATATGTAGTCTGTTCAACTGTTTTAACCGATAAAAAAGGTACCGAAACAACAAGGTTAAGCTTGTCCCCTACTTTTATGGGTGTGTTTATAGTAAGCCCCGGATTAGCCTCAAGTAATTCTTCAACAGTTATACCGTTTACCGTTGCTATAAGATAGAAGCTGTCCCCTGATTTTACCGAATAACTCTTCTGTGTAGGCACGCCTTTTGTAAGTTTTGCAAGGGCTGTATCTCTGTCGATTATTGTCCCTTCAGGAACGTATGCCGCCTCTGTTTTTACATCATCAACAAAGCTTGCGGAAATTATCTTACTTCCCTCCGGCACATACTGAGCCTTTATCTCCTCAAGCAATGCGTTCAAAGAATCGATATTATCCATTGCCAGCACCTGGGTACCGTTTACATATATAACTCCTCCAAGCACGTTATAGGTAACCATATTTCTTACAACGCTTATGGCATACTCAGATGATACCGCCTTGTCCTTATCTATCCTCGTTTTAACTGCCTCAACCTCATCCTGTATCTGCACCTGTGTGCCATATTCCGAGGCAAGCTGAGCCTCTACGGTTTTAACTATATATTCCGTGTCAACTTTTTTATCCGCTACGCTGGCAACGCTTTGCCCATTGACAATTATATCAACACCGTTTTTTCTGGTGAAAACAAAAACCAGAACAAGAATGATAATAACAACTACAGCGGCAAATCCCGCCTTCATCAGCATCTGTTCTCTTGCTTTCTTTCTCTTCCGGCGTTTACGTCTTTCGACATCCGTATTCGGAGCTTTTACGCTCTCCGTTTTTTTCCTTGAAGAAGATGCTTTTCGTCTTCTTTCTGCCATAAGTTCATCACTTCCTTACATAGCTTTTCGTAAATCATCTTTCCTCTATGAAATTAAGTATAGACTCGCTCTGATATTTAACATGCTCTTTGGCAACCTCTTCACCCATGTTGGGAAGGTTGTTTTCAATAGCATATATCATATCGCTATGGTGTTTTATTATCGTATCAAGAGTACCTGCGATCTTTATGTATGTTATCCTGTATCTGTAAACCTGAAGTTTAAGGTTCTTTAAAATCTGTACAAGTCTGTCATTATCTGTAGATTCAAGTATTATGTTATGGAACTGCTCATCGCATCTTGCAGCCCCCTCAAAGTCTTTTCTGTCAAAGGCTGAAATAAAATCCTCATTAAGGTCTTTTAAAACCTGGATATTTTCCGCAGAAACCTTTCCGCAGGCAAGCTTTACAGCAAGAGCCTCAAGACAGCTTCTTATCTCAAGCACATTTCTTAAATCACTTACACTAAGGTCAAGCACCTGTGCACCCTTTCTGGGGATAAGCTCAACAAGATGCTCTATCTCAAGCATCCTTAAAGCCTCTCTTACGGGTGTACGGCTGACACCAAGTTTATCTGCAAGGTGATTTTCCATAAGCCTTTCACCGGGCTTTAAAGATCCGTTTAATATTGCATCCCTTAAATTGTTGAAAACAACATCCCTTAAAGGAAGATACTCATTTGTTGTTATATTGAATTTATATTCTGCCATATCCGCTTCCTCCTTATTTATCTTCTGTTTTAACTACATATACACTTTTAAGCTTAAGCTCTGCTCTTATTTTATCCGCCGCATCACAAGCTGTCTGCCTGTCAGCAAATATTCCAAAAACAGTAGGTCCGCTTCCACTCATAACTGAGCCTAAAGCCCCGTTTTCAATAAGCTTATTTTTAATATTATCTATGCGGGGATGCATTTTTATCGTGACCGTTTCAAGTACGTTTGAAAGGCCTGATGCTATATCCCCAACATCTTTGTTTTTAATGGAACAAAGCATTTTTTCCGTATCAGGATGAAAAGGCAGTTCGTAGCAATTAAGATTTTTATAAACAGTCGCCGTAGAAACACTTACAGGCAGCTTTACAAGGACCATATTAAGCTCAGGACAAGGCTCAAGTCTTGTAAGTATATTTCCTGTTCCCTCCGCAAGAGCTGTCCCCTCCATTATGCAGAAAGGCACATCACTGCCAAGCTTTGACCCTATTTCCATAAGGCTTTGCTCATCAAGTCCAAGCTCAAATATATCATTCATACCTTTGATCACTGCCGCACAGTCAGCACTTCCTCCCGCAAGCCCTGCCGCAACAGGTATACGTTTTCTAATGCTTATGGATACACCCTGTTTTATACCAAAGGTTTCTATCATAAGTGCTGCCGCTTTATAGGCAATATTTCTCTCGTCACAGGGAAGCCATTTAACATCGCATTTAAGCCATATCCCAGGCTTATGCACTTTTTTAATAAGTACTGTATCACAAAGGGATATGGTCTGCATTATCATTTTAACAAAATGATAGCCGTCCTCTCTTTTTCCCGTAACGTCAAGTGTAAGGTTTATTTTGGCTCTCGCCTTTAACAAAATACTCGTCAAAGCCACCACTCCCACATATTGTATACAATATATTATATTCAAGGATTGTACTAAAATCAATACTTTATGTGTTTTCTTACAGCCATTTTAAAAGATTGCTTTTAAAATAAAACCAAAAAAGCCCATAAAGGGCTTTTTTCAAAAAAATTATTTAACTAATTTGGATACAGTTTTAAAAGCATCGCCGCCGGCTTTTCCAACAAGCTCAAAAAGCACAGTTTCACAGCATGAAACAGAAATGCCCTCGCAGATGGCACGTCTTAAACCGCTGTCTTTATCAGCCTGCTTACGTGATCCACAGCAATCATCCACCATCATAGCCTCATATCCTGCATACTTTAAGCCAATGGCCGTCTGTAAAGCACAGATGTGAGTTTCTGCTCCGAACACAAGCACGTTTTTTCTCCCGAATGAATCAACAGCTTTTTTGATCTCATCATTTGCGTAGCCGTTAAATTCTGTTTTATCAAGTGGTATATATTCACCAAGAGCACTGTGTACGGGTTCAACCGTTCCGCCAAGGCCTTTTGTATACTGCTGTGTAACAAGTATGGGAACACCGCAGGCTTTAAGTCCTTTTATAAGTATCTCAGTCTTGTTAAGTACAGCTTCTTTATCATTTATAGCCGGCATAAGCTTCTCCTGATAATCAACACAGATAGCCAGCGTATTTTCCGGTGTAAGTCTCATTTTATTTCTCCTCTCTCATTCCTATTGTAAAAAGCCCGGGCGGAAGCAAAAATACAAGAATAACGCCCATAGCTATAACACCTGCTGTTTTAAAAGTTTCAACACCTTTCATATAAGAAAACATAAGGTCTGAATTTATTATGCCGTACATAGTAAAATACATCCCTGCCCCCGGCACATGAGGCAGTATGCCCATTATAACATACATTGTAGACGGAGATTTGCGTCTGTAAGAGCATATCCTCGCAAAAGCCATGGCAACCACTGTAGCAATAAAAACAGATACCACAGGGCTTAAAAACGAACTTAAAGCAACATAAACCGCAAAGCTTACAAGTCCACACATTCCACAGCAGATAAGCTCCTTTCTGGGTGCGTTAAGAACGACCGCAAAGCCCATAATGGCAAAGAAAGCCATAATGATCCTTAAAACCGTCACAGCAGGCCACCCCCAAACATATTAAGCGCTATACCCGCGCCTCCCGCAATGGCTACTGCCGTAAGCACTGCCTCCATCATACGGGATACACCCGATACATAGTCGCCCTCCATTATATCCCTTATGGCTGTTGTTATGGCAACACCGGGAACAAGTGGCATTGCTGCACCTATGATTATACCGTCAACATATGTACCTATGCCAAAACGTACAGCGGCAACCGCAAGCACAGAAATTATTGCTCCGCCTATAAAGCCCTCAAAAAGCACCTCTGAACGGCTCCTGCTGTAAAAATAAATAAATATTCCAAGTAACATTCCTATCACAGCCGCACATATACCGTCAGTGATACTGCTTCCGAGCATGATAGCAAATCCGCCGCTTACAAGTCCGTCACTAAGCACCACCAGATAAGGCTTGAACGATTTTATATTTTTTATTTCCTCAAGTCTTTCAACTGCCTCTTTAAGGTTTACCTTTCCGCTTGTAAAATCCCTTGAAAGGGCATTTGCCGCAATAAGCTTTTCAAGGTTTGTACCTCTGTTTTTTATCCTTCTTACCATCGTAAAAGGATCTCCCTGATAGTTTTTTATACAGATAAAAATACCGGTTGTTGTAACAAACGTTTCAGGCTCACGCGGTGCACCTACTGATAACAGCCTTTCCAGCGTATCCTCAACTCTATGGGTTTCTGCCCCTGATGAGAGCATTATCTCCCCGATATCTGCCGAAAACTTTAAAAGATCCGAATCCTTCATACTAACTCCTATTGATACTGTCATTTATTCAAAAACCTGTTTTTAATATACATACAATGCTCTTTTATATCAGCATAGTCAAGCCCACAGGTTGGTTTATATTCTAAAATTATATCATTAAAAGGTGTGTATTTTTTATAAACTTTTTCAAATGCGGAAAAATCAAAGCTGCCCTCAAAAATACTGTTGTGGGTATCATATCTTCCTTTATTGTTATGGATATGATATGCCTTGACCCTTTCGCCATACTGGGCCACAAAAGCTTCAACATCAAGTCCTGTTATATTGGCATGGCCTGTATCGATTATAACATCCGCATCAAGTTTTTTAAACATACCAAAAAACTTTTCATTATCTATAAGCGCCTCTCCTCCGGGAGGTATCGGAAGGTTTTCAACAAGCAGGCTTACCCCTGCCTGTTTTGCCATTTCGGCTATCCTATACGTGTTTTCAAGGCATACTTCAAATGCAAATGGTATGTCCTCCCTTTTATAAGGCTTATAGCTTGTGTGATACACGATATGCCTTGCACCATACTTTACGGCAAGTTCAAAAGCCTTTTCATAGGCCTCAATAAACATATTGTAGTCCCTGCTTCCTTTTAAAGAAAACGGTTCTGCGTTTATAAGCGGCCCGTGGAAAGATATCGGATAATCCGCATATTTTATAACACTTTCAAAACGCCTGATATAATCAGTATCATTTTTAAATGTATATTCTCCGCCAAAAACATCTCCACTATCCTTTAAAAATCTGTCAAGCTCTTCAATTTTTTCATATCCGCAGTAGAGCGAACTTATAAGTAATGCCATTTAAAACACCACCTGTTATCAAAAATCAAACGACCTGGAAAATGTAGAATTTTAAATAGTCCGTTTCAGGAACATTCCAGAGTACAGGGTGGTCACAGCCCTGCTGGCGTGCCTCTATCTGCCTTAAACTAACACCTGCATCAGCCGCCGCAGAATCAAGCATCTGCCTGAAAAGCTCATCCTTCATAAAATGAGAACATGAGCATGTCGCAAGATAACCGCCTCTGGGAAGAAGTTTCATCGCCTTAAGGTTTATTTCCTTATATCCTCTTATGGCGTTTTTAACAGTTGCACGACTTTTTGTAAAAGCAGGAGGGTCAAGTATTATAAAATCGAAATCACTTTTTCCCTTTTCCGCCATCTCAGTAAGCATATCAAACACATTGGCACACTTATACTCAACTATGTTATCAAGCCCATTCATAGCCGCGTTTTTTGACGCCATCTCAATGGCATCGGCAGAAATATCCACAGAGCATACATATTCTGCACCACCCATTGCCGCATTAAGTCCGAATGAACCTGTATGGGTAAAGCAATCAAGCACTCTCTTGCCTTTTGCTATTTTGCTAACAGCCTTTCTGTTATATTTCTGATCAAGGAAAAATCCTGTTTTCTGGCCGTTCATATAATCTACGTTATATTTTATCCCATTTTCCGTTATTATAACATTTCCGTCAAGATCATCTCTTAAACCATCACCTTTAAAAAAGCCCTTGTACTCTTCAAGTCCTTCAAGCTTGCGGATAGCAACATCATTACGTTCATAAATGGCATCTGTTTCAAAGCCCTTTTCCCTGAGGATTATAACAAGCTTACTAAAAAGCATATCCTTAATTTTATCCGTGCCTAAGCATAATGACTGTGTAACAAGTACATTTTCAAACTTATCTACCGTTATGCCCGGAAGCATATCAGCCTCGCCGAAAATAAGTCGGCAGGATGAAAAATCATCTCCCATAACCGAAAGCCTGTAATCCACGGCATAACGCAGTCTTCTTTCAAAAAAAGCATCGTCAAATCTGTCATTGGCATTTCTTGAAATTATTCGTATCCTTATTTTTGAATTATCATTTATAAAGCCCGAACCAAGATAACGGTTCTTTGTTGAAAAAACATCAACTATATCTCCGTTTTCATAGCTGTCATCTATGCTCAATATCTCATCAAAATAAACCCATGGATGCCCGCTCCTTAAGCTTTTTTCAGCTTTTGCAGTTATAACAGCAACAGGGTAGTTTCTCTTATGTGCCATATCCATTACCTCACAATAAAAAATTCACCAAAAGTATACCACAAAGGGTATATATACTGCAAACAGGATATAATCCATATCAAATAAATAGAAATTATTATTGCACTAATCATATCCCCGTATTATAATAGGATTAAGACTGGAGGTGTGTATATGAAAATATCAACTAAAGGCCGTTACGGATTAAGGGTCATGCTTGACCTTGCTGTTTACGGAGAGGAAAAATTTGTATCACTTACTGATGTAGCACAAAGACAGGATGTATCCCTTAAATATCTTGAAAGCATTATTTCCTCACTTAAAAGTACCGGTCTTGTACAAAGTACACGAGGAAAAAGCGGAGGATACAAACTTACAAAATCTCCCGCTGAATATACTGTAGGTGAAATACTCAAATCCGCAGAAGGTGATCTTGCACCCGTAAGCTGCCTTACAAGCGGAGAACCCTGCCCTCATGCAGATGAGTGTCTTTCTCTGCCTATATGGGAAGGACTTGACAAAGTAATAGATAATTATCTGGAAAATATAACTCTTGAACAGGTGATAAATAAGAAGGTTGCTGTAAATGGATGAAAAATTTAAAAGGACAGAACTGCTTTTAGGATGCGACTCCATGGAAAAGCTTAAAAACTCCCGTGTGGCAGTTTTTGGTTTAGGCGGTGTTGGCGGCAATGCGGCAGAGGCACTTGTGCGTGCAGGTATAGGCTCTCTTGATATAATAGACTGTGATACCGTAAGCGTATCAAATCTCAACAGGCAGGTGTTTGCAACAGTGTCATCTGTTGGTATGCCCAAAACAGAGGCCGCAAAGCACAGGCTCATGGATATAAACCCCGATCTTTCGCTTACTGTACATGATATGTTTTTTCTGCCGGAAAATGCAGGTGAAATAGATTTTTCGCTTTTCGACTATGTTGTAGATGCAATCGATACCGTTACAGGAAAGCTTGAAATAATAAAACGCTGTCAGAATGCAGGTGTGCCCGTTATAAGCAGTATGGGCACAGGCAACAAGCTTGATCCTACGCTTTTTGAGGTTACAGATATATATAAAACCAGCGTATGCCCTCTTGCAAAGGTCATGCGTAAACTTTGCAAAGAAAACTGTATAAAGAAGCTTAAGGTTGTCTATTCAAAAGAGCTTCCCATCAAAATCGAAGAAAACGGAACAGACGAAAACCCCATACTCAAAAAAAGGCAGACTCCCGGCAGTATCTCTTTTGTTCCTCCCGTTGCCGGTCTTATCATTGCAGGCGAAGTTATAAAAGATATTATTAAATAAAACAGACCCCGGATCAGAAAAACTGATCAAGGGTCTTTTTATTATCCGTTTATGAGAAATAAGCCTGCTATACACACAAGCATACCTACAATCTGTTTAAGAGTTATGGTCTCCTTATATAATAATGCCCCTATAAACACAAGAGCACAGGCAAGGCATATATTGCCCGTCATAGATGCGGCACTTACCTTCCAGCCCGCACGGTATATACATATATAACCGAACTCAAGGCCTACACACACTATACCAAGCACTATTGCCGTCCAGTTTATATTTTTTATCTCTGCTCCAAATCCGCCTCCCCTGTCATAGAGGATAAAGGCACCTATGCTAAATGCCGCCGCTACAAGATAAGTTACAGCAAGGGACAAAAATGCATTTGCCTGTTCCGGTGTAGACTTTGTGCATATATTATACATACTGTTACATACAACGACCAGCCCTAAAGGCCATATCATATTCCACATAAAAACCACTCCTTAAAACAAAAAAGCGGCAGTAAGTTTATTAGCCTTACTGCCGGTAGGTGCTCACCCGTTTTATTATAATACACAATTAAGGAACTCTTTTGTACGCTCCTCTTTAGGGTTTGTAAATATCTCGCTTGGAGGACCCTGTTCAACGATCTGTCCGTCAGCCATAAATACTACCCTGTCTGCAATATCTCTCGCAAAGCCCATCTCATGGGTAACAACAACCATAGTCATACCACCCTCTGCAAGCTCCCTCATAACCTGAAGTACCTCTCCAACCATTTCGGGGTCAAGAGCAGATGTGGGCTCATCAAACATCATAATATCGGGCTGCATAGCAAGTGCTCTTGCAATAGCCACCCTTTGCTTCTGTCCACCGCTAAGCTGCGCAGGGTAATTATCAGCCTTATCCTCAAGGCCGACCCTTTTAAGAAGCTCTATAGCCTTAGCTTCAGCTTCGGGCTTGTTCATCTTTTTACGGTCAACAGGCGCAAGCATGATGTTCTGCTTTACTGTAAGGTGAGGGAAAAGATTAAAGTGCTGGAAAACCATACCAATGTTTTCTCTTACCTTGTTGATATTTATTTTTTTATCGGAAATACAATATCCGTCAACCTCGATATCACCGCTTGTTGCTTCTTCAAGCCTGTTAAGGCAACGTAAAAATGTTGATTTACCTGAACCTGAAGGACCGATAAGACAAACTACCTCGCCCTCTTCAACCTCAAGGTCTATACCGCATAATACATCAAGCTTACCGAAGGATTTATATAAATTTTTAACTTTAACTTTTTTGTCCATACTTCGTTTTCCTCTCTATATGCTTGATAACAAACGAAAGCACAGTAATTATTACAAGATATACACAACCTACTATGATGTAAGTTTCAAAGCTCTTGAAAGTTCTTCCTACGTAGATCTTGCCCTGATAAAACAGCTCCTGAAGGCCGATAACCTGTGCAAGGGATGAATCTTTAAGTGTGATAATAAACTGGTTACAGAGTGAAGGTATGCTGATACGCAATGCCTGGGGAAGGATTACTTTTATCATAGCCCTGCTTCTGGGAAGACCAAGAGAAGATGCAGCCTCCATCTGGCCGGGGTCAACAGCTTCAATACCGCCTCTGAATATCTCAGACATATAAGCTCCTGCGTTAAGTGAAAGTGTACCTACAGCAGCCTGGAAAATAGAAATATTGAAACCGTCAACAAACATGCTGACAACCTGAGGCACACCATATTTAACGATGAAAAGCTGAACGATGAAAGGCGTTCCTCTTATTATCCATATATAAAGTTTTGATATCCAAGCCAGTGGTTTTATTTTACTCATTCCGAGTATGCAAGATCCCAAACCTAAAAAGAATGCTATAAAAATAGCAAGCAATGAAGCCTTGAGAGTCATCTGCAAACCGCTGAACAAAGAAGGATATACCTCCATAAATACTGTTGCGAAATCCATACAAACGTCTCCATCCTATAAAAAATAAAAAACACTCACCATAGCACGCACATCCAAACAAGCTGAATATGTATGCTATAGGAGTGTAATGCAGGGATAGACCCTGCATTACACCAACATTTAAATTTTAGCCTCTTGAAATATATGTGTCAAGGATTTCCTGATATTTGCCGTTAGCAATGATATTTTCAAGACCTGCGTTGAACATAGAAAGGAGTTCAGCGTTGTTTCCTTTAAGAACTGCGAAGCCGTAAGATGAACCCTGAACCATGTCGCCTACCATTTTAAGACCGTTGCCCTGGCTGATACCATAGCCCATAACGGGGTAGTCTTCTACACAAGCAGCAGCGTCACCTGTTTTAACCGCCTCATACATAAAAGCTGAATCATCATAGTAGTTAAGTGTAAGCTCGTAAGCATCTTTGATGCTTTCTGCATATGTAGCGCCCTCTGTACCTGTTTTAACAGCTACTGTAGCGCCCTTAAGGCCTTCTAAATCAGCAATAGCGCTGTCGCCTTTAACTGCAACTACAACACCACTGTCGTAATAAGGTGTTGAGAAGTCGTATGTTTCTTTTCTTGCTTCTGTGATGCTCATGCCGGCGATCATACCATCAACCTCGCCTGACTGTGTAGCTGTAAGAGATGCATCAAAGCCTAAAGGCTGAAGGTCATATTTGAAGCCCTGATCCTCTGCAACTGCTGCAAGTATATCTACGTCGATACCTACGAAGTTGCCGCTTGCATCTGTAAACTCAAAAGGTGCAAAAGTTGTATCTGTTGCGATCTTATAAGTTTTTTCCTCTGTTGTTGTAGTTTCTGTTGTTTCGCTGCTTGAGCAAGCTGCCATTGAGAATGCCATTGCTAAAGCAAGTGCTGCACAAATAAATTTTTTCATTTTTAATACCCTCCTTATAATAGTTACCTGATAATATCAGGACCTTCAGTCCTGACAAAAAATGCAAGCCGATTAACCGGCTTGATTCTGCTTCACCAAATATTATAATAAACTGTGGTGGAAAAATCAAGTCGTTGTAACGTATTAAAGCGGCCTTGTTCTCATAATTATGCAAATTATATTAAAATTTACACACCTTTTTGAGAGATTTCTTATTATTATCGCACATTTGCTATGCCTATTGCAAGTATATTTATGTAAAACAACAAAATTTTAACGAATTTCATTGCCGTCTTTATCTAAAAAAATATATTCTCCCTCAAACTCCTTGTATTTATATACAAACGGATGACTTTCTATATTTATTTCTTCACCGTTAAGGACCATTTTTACACAATCCTCATTATTAACCATAAAAAGATAATATGTATCAAGAACATTGTCACCCATACAGGTATAATAAAGTGCCCTTATATCCATACCTCTGTCCATAGGCTCATAAAGCTTAACAAATTCATACTCGTCTTCATCTTTAATATCTGTTTCCATTACAAAATAACGGTTATGTTGATATTCGTTTCCCGTCATAAGCCAGAAAAGGTACTTATCGCCTAAATAGTGACTTCCTATAATTTTTATTTCCATATCTTCAGCGTCTGCAAGCGGAACTTCTTTTCTCGCCTTTTCTATAATACCCTCTTCTCCCTTCATAGTGTTTCCGCAGGCAGAAAATGAAAGCATCATAATCACACTTAAAACAAAAATTATAGTTTTTTTCATAAGCATCATCCTCTTTTGTCACTTCTTATCTTAATAAGCTGGGCCGCAATGCTCACCGCAACCTCCATAGGCGTTTCCGAACCTATCTCTATTCCAATAGGTGAATAAATACGACCAAACTCTCTTTCATCAAAACCATCCTCTTTAAGCTTTGTGTATGCTGTCCTTAGCTTATCCTTGCTTCCCATTATGCCAACATAGCAAGCCTCGCTTTCAAGGGAGATTTTAAGGCATTCGTAGTCATAAAGGTGTCCCCTAGTTACTATAACGGTATAGTCTTTTTCAGTAATGTCTATCCTTTCAGTTATCTCCTCATAAGGAGCAAATATTATCTCGTCAACGTCCGGGAAGAATTTTCTGTCTGCAAACATCTGCCTGTCCTCGTAAAGAACCGTTCTGAAATTAAGGGAAGGAAGAAGCTTTGCAAGCTTCTGTGCAACGTGACCTCCGCCGAATATATATACCGTTCCGCTTTTTGATATTGGCTCGGTGTAAAGGTTTCTGTCCGTATCAAAATCTGCACCGCCACCAAAACGCTTTGTGCTTATCCTTATATTATTATCAAGGTCTATCTGTACCCATTTTTCATCATTCTCATCAAGGGAATTTACTATATCCATAAATGTTTTACAGTTTTCATCGTTTGCCTCAATATATTTAAAAAGCACTTTAACGCTTCCGTTTCCGCTTTCGATTATATCTATATCCTCAAGGCAGGAACTTTTTGTTCCGAACATATCGTTTGCAATATTTATGGATACAAACTCCGTATTTCCTCCGCCCACAGTACCTGTTATTGTCCCGTCAGCAAAAACCGCCATCTTTGTACCCGCTTTTCTCGGTGTTGTGCCAAAGCATTTAGCCAGTATAACAAGCACGGTATCCTGTCCACTATTAAGCTTATCATATATTTGCTCATAAAATTTTTTCATATCTTTTCTCCATATCACAAAGGGCAGTAAGCGGCTCTTTTAAAAGAGCCTTCCTTCCTGCCCCATCAGTTTATATGTTGCTTATCATAGCCATTACGTTTTTCTTAAGTGACTCAAGTTTTTCTTCTGCATCCTCTGCACTTGTTCCCTTAACGCCGATATATATTTTTATTTTAGGCTCTGTTCCGGATGGCCTTACACATACCCAGCTTTCATCCTCAAGGATATATCTGATTATATCGCTTGAGCCTACCTCCCTTGGCATACTTTCGCCTGTAATAAGGTTTGTGAAGCTTTCTTTTTTATAGTCACATTCCCATTCAACAACTTTGCCACCTATGGCTTTAAGACTGTTTTCTCTTAAAAATGTCATTATACCCTTTATTTTTTCTGCACCGGAAAGGCCCTTCATAGTAATAGAAACAGTTTCCTCTTTAAAGAAGCCGTACTCCTCATAAAGTTTTTCAAGTCTTTCGGTGAGCGTCATACCAAGAGCTTTGTTATATGCCGCTGCCTCACACATAAGAAGTGCTGCACTTATGGCATCCTTATCCCTTGCGTATGTTCCGCTAAGACAACCATAGCTTTCCTCAAAGCCGAAAACAAAGCTGTTTGCCTTAGTCTTCTCAAACTCTTTTATTTTTGCACCTATATACTTAAAGCCTGTAAGGACATTTATAACACCTAAACCGAAGCCTTTTGCTATTGCATCTGTCATAGGGGTTGAAACAACGGTTTTTATAACAACACCGTTTTCAGGAAGTGTTCCCGCCTCCTTATCAGCCGCACATATATACTCACATAATACTGCCGCCGTCATATTACCTGTAAGGAAAGAGAAGCTACCGTCCTTTTCCTTTACTGCAACACCGATCCTGTCTGCATCAGGGTCAGTAGCAATAACTATATCAGCGTCCTTCTCCTTCGCAAGAGCAATTCCCATTTTAAAAACTGCCTTATCCTCGGGATTTGGATAACCTATAGTAGTAAACTCGCTGTCGGGATATCGCTGTTCCTCTACATTATATACCTCGCTGAAGCCTGCCTCTTTAAGGGCACGGTTTACAGGCACGTTTCCCGTTCCGTTAAGTGGTGTGTATACCACCTTAAGAGCTTTGTTATCTGTTATTCTTCTACTCTGGGCAAGTACGTTTTCAATATATTCATCGTCTATATTGCCTTCGATATATTCCATAAGACCTTTTTCAAGGGCATCCTTTTCGTCCATAACCTTTATAAGAGAAAAATCTGTTATGGAGTTTACCCTTGTAATTATTTCCTTATCCATAGGAGAAGATACCTGTGCACCATCTGACCAGTACACCTTGTATCCGTTATATTCGGGCGGATTATGGCTTGCGGTTATAACTATTCCCGCCGCCGCACCGTATCTTCTTACCGCAAAAGAAAGCTCTGGCGTGGGCCTTAAAGACCTGAACACATAAGCTTTTATTCCGTTTGCTGCAAAGACCTTTGCCGTTTCAAGCGCAAACTCAGGTGACATCCTTCTTGAATCAAAGGCAATAACAGCACTTGCACTTTCTTTGGCTTTTTCTTTTATATAATCTGAAAGCCCCTGTGTTGCCTTTCTTACCGTGTATATGTTAAGGCGGTTACAGCCCGCACCTATAACACCTCTTAAGCCGCCTGTGCCAAATTCAAGGTCTTTATAAAACCTTTCCTTTATCTCTTCCTCATTATCCTTTATGCTTAAAAGCTCTGATTTTGTTTTTTCGTCAAAAACAGGGCTTTCAAGCCACATATTATATTTTTCATAATAGTTTCTGTCATCCATAATTATTCTTCCTCAAGTATAAGCTTTGCTGTATAGCTCATATCCGCACCGCTTATCGTTACTACATCTATACTGTCAGGATAGCCTTCAAGAGATGCTCTTACAAGATAATCACCGTATGCTTTTTCAAGCATTATAGGCGCTCTGCCAACATACTCCTCGTCTATATATATTTCTGCAGCAGAGGGCTGGCTGTAAATAGTTATCCTGCCTCTTTCATTTATCTTTTCAAGCTTGATCTCAAGCTCCATTGTCTTTTCTTTAAGCTCTATTTCCTTAAACCATGTATTATATCCGTCTTTAACAACAGAAAGTGTATACACTCCATAAGGAAGCTCGCATTTTTCGTTCTGCTCAAAAAGGCTTCCGTTTATATAGATATCGTAATCCTCAACATTTGCTTTAAAGACGACCTCGCCCTTTGAAAGATAGCTGTCAAGATTTATTCCGACCTCAGAACCAGGGGTTATATAAACTTCTGTTGTATAGTCGTCGATATTATCGCCCTTTATAACAACAGTATGCATCCCGCCTTCGATCTTGAGCTTATCGCTGTCTATTTTTACAGCAGCCTTTCCATCAACAGAAATAGTGCCGTTTTCAATGTCCTCCCAGCCGATTATGGATACATATCCGCCGCTTTCCTTTATCCTTATAGACCACACGTTATTCTGATAGCCCTGAACACATAAAACATCTCCGTCAGAAATATCGTTTATATCCGCTATACTGTCTTCAAAAACAACTATCATTCCGTCTTTATAATTATAAACCGTGCTTCCTATTGTGATCGTATCGCCTGATACACTTACAGCAGAGCCTAAAATATTATCTCTTTTCCATACATCCTCTGTATAGTTTACAGACATAACCTGTTTTTTATCAAAATCTATATATGCCTTTATCATATCACCAACCTGAACAGTTGACTGCTTTATCATACTTCCTGAGCTATCTGTTACAACAGTATTCTCATCTATAGCCATATTGTATATAACATCGTGCTCAAAGTCATAAAAGCCCACCTTGCCATTTGAATTCTTACTGCTGATAAGGGCATAAAATCCTTCTTTTCCCGTTGTCTGATCATCTGTAAGCTCGGGTGCAGGTTTGATCCCTCCGCCCATAAGCACAAAAGCAAGAACAAAAATAACAACGGCCGCAATTATACCGATAAGTACGGCAGGCACAAGGATGCCGCCGTTTCTTTTTCTTTTCCTTCTGCGCTTTCTTCCGCCGCCGTTTCCGCCTCTACCACCTGATGAGCGTTCTTCCCTGACTTTTTTATTAAGCCCGTCAAGCTTAATGGTTTCGCCAAATTCACTGTTACCTTTATCAAAATTATATCTACTCATTATGATCAATCCTTCTGTATATTAAAAGTGTCTTCCACACATAAACACACCTATTCGATTATATTGTATATACAATGCTAAAAAATATCAAGTTAAATCCTCATAACAGAGCATAAGGTTTTTAAAAAAAGCTCTTCTCTTTCCGCCACGTCACAACACCTTGCAAACTTTTCCTCAACGGCTCCCGAAATAAACGAACGCCTTTTATTATAGTAACTGTTACACAGCTTAAAGAATTTTGAAGGGTAAAGAAGCATTGCATAGATCATTTTTATATCATCCTTGGATACAGCTCTTTTCAGACTATATATATCTATTATTTTTGCCGCCTCATAGCCGCTGCAGGCCGTATCCTTATAAAACCGCCTTATAAACTCCGCAACATCTACTGTCCCCATATCAAAGGCACATTTTGAAAACCCCGTCACATATATATCCTCTTTTTCTTCGTCCAGCCTCACATTATCCCCTTTATAGCAGTTATGGCATATAACACATTTGCTTTTATCACCATATCCTGCATCACAAAGCATATCCAGAGCCTTCTGTGCTCTTGCGATAAATACTTCTCCTTTATCCAATATCAACCTGTCACAGTTTGTTTTTGTCTTTCCCTTTTTTATACGCCCAATTATCCTCAAAAGTTCCTGCTTGCGTTTTCCATAAAGCTCTGTAAGGTCTGTCCCTTGCCTTATTTCGCCATCAAAAACGAAGTCCTCCGTAAGATTATGTATGTCGGCAAGGGCCTCAACCGCTTTTTTCATAACTTTTTTATCAGTAAGCTCTGCGCCTTTGCAGGGTATATATTCCTCAAGCACATACCTTGTATCCTCATAGTTAAAAAAAGGAGTTCCGTCAGGAGTCTTTTCGTATAAACCGACTCCACGGAAGCCCCTTTGTTTTAAATGTCTTTTAACTGCATCTTCAAAAATCACAGCTTTTTCATCACTGAATACTTTTTTAAGTTCCTTGATACCTTTATCCGTTTTGCAAACAAGCCCTGTCCTTGTCCTTGTGCTTGATATGAGCTTAAGTCCGTAACCCTTGCTAAGGATAACCGAATTGCTGTTTTCCATAGTCCTCCCCCTCTGTTTAAACATTTTAAAGCCCTGTTTAAATAGTATGAGGTCGACTCACCAATTATTATAATTTAATTTCAGCCGCCATCAGAAGCAGCTTATCCTCTTTGTTGAGAGAAGGATCTTTCATGACCTCATCAAGAAGGGTGTTAAGCTTAAGTCCTATTTCCTTTCCCGAAGCAAGTCCGTTTTCCATAAGTATATTACCATTTATTTTAAGGTCTTTTATCATAAAACATTCTTCGTTTTTTATTACCGACTCGTATAAATCCCTTATACCCGATACATCTTTGCCCTGTGCTTCTTTAACCTCAAGCAGTAATTCAAAGTTCTGCGTACCCATTATATTGAGCTTCTTTTTAACAGCATAGGCATTTTCGATATCCGATATGACATTGTTTGATATTACGGAAATCACGCTTTTCATAGTTTTATTATCAAACTTAAGCTCCTTCATAAAGGTCTCGGCTTTTTTATGTCCCATCCTTTCAAGGAAAATTATAAGCCTTGCGTATCCGTTACTGTTTGCGGCAGTTATTTCTTCCGTTATTTCTTTTCCGTATGCCCGTGCCATAGCATCAGCATCAGAAGAAACAAAGCCAAGAAGACCGCTTTCCCAAAGAAGAGGTATCCTGCCTACAAACTTTCCATTTATAAGCTTTAAAAACTCCTCTCTTATTCGTTCCTTGCTTATGTTTTTTATAAGTCCGGCCTTATCTTTAACAGCCTCAAAAGTTTCTTCCTCTATATCAAAACCAAGCTGCGAAGAAAACCTTACAGCACGAAGCATCCTGAGCGCATCCTCATCAAACCTGTCAGCCGGGCAGCCAACACCTCTTATGATTTTATTGTCAATATCCTCCCTGCCGCCAAAAAGGTCAACAAAGCCGTCCTTTTCGTTATAGGCTATGGCATTCATCGTAAAATCACGTCTTATAAGGTCATCCTTAAGGTTACGGGTAAAAAACACCTCTTTCGGACGGCGGTTATCCTCATATATTCCGTCCACCCTGTAGGTGGTTACCTCATACCCCACCTTATCCATAAGCACAGTTATAGTGCCATGCTTTATACCTGTGTCATAGGTATGCTTAAAAAATGCTTTTATATCCATAGGCTCGGCTGATGTTGTAATATCCCAGTCATGGGGTGTAATACCCATAATGGAATCTCTTACACATCCGCCCACAATATAGGCCTCATAGCCGTTCTCATTAAGCTTATCAAGTATATATTTAACATTTGAAGGAAGGTCTATCATAATAATCCACCTCATTTTCTATATAATAAATATACCTTCATGGCTTAAAAATGTAAATCAGCAATTTTTTAGTTGACAGAAAAAAAACTAAGTGGTATCATATATTTTGCATTTGAAATGTGCATCTTTAGCTCAGTTGGTAGAGCAACTGACTCTTAATCAGTGGGTCCGGGGTTCGAGCCCCCGAAGGTGTATTTGAAATGGCGGTGTTTTGTAAGAAAACTTACGAAGCGCCGCTTTTGCTTTATATGCAGATTGTTTATTGTATCCAAGGAGGTATTTTTTATGTATACAAAAATTTATAGTGACCCTGATATCTATAATCTTTACGTTCCGCTTCCCGATAACCCCCTTAAAAACCTTAACTGCTACATAATAAAAACCGATGACCGAAGCCTCATTATAGACACAGGCTTTAACAGACCTGAGTGTCTTGAGGCTATGACAGAAGGTCTTAAGGAACTTGATATAGACCCCGAAAAAACAGATATCTATATCACTCATCTCCACTCCGATCACACAGGCCTTGTAAGCCTTTTTGTAAACGATAAAATGAGGGTTTATATGCCAAGGATCGACCACGCCTATCTTGAAGGTGCTATCCTCGGAGACCAGTGGACAGACTTTGAAAACTACTATATGTCAGAGGGCTTCCCTCCAAGTGAGGTAACAGCTTTAAGGGTAACAAATCCCGCCCGCTCATTTGCTCCTTCAGGCTATTTTGATGCGATCCGTCTTGATGACGGAGACAGTCTTATGGTTGGTAAATATGAATTCAAGTGTATATCGACACCCGGCCATACACCCGGCCATATGTGTCTGTACTACGAAAAGGATGCCATTATGTTCCTTGGCGATCATGTGCTTTTTGATATAACTCCCAATATTTGCTGGTGGAAGGATTTTGACAACTCTCTTGCAACATATCTTGAAAGCTTAAAGAAAATACGAAGCTTTAAAATGGAAACAGTATTCCCTGCCCACAGAACAACAAGCCTTAACGTATATGACAGGATAGACCAGCTCCTTGAGCACCACAAAGCAAGGCTTCAGAACACTCTGGACGTTATAAAAGCCAATCCCGGTAACCACGCTTACGATATAGCAGGACTTATGAAATGGTCTATGAGAGGCAAAAACTGGGCTGAGTTCCCTATGCATCAGAAATGGTTTGCCGTAGGCGAAACTATCGCCCACCTTGACTATCTGCTTGATGAGGGACTTATTAAAAAAGAAGAAAAAGACGGGATCAAATACTACTATGCACTATAAACAAAAAAGCTGTGTCACAACTGACACAGCTTTTTATATTCATCTTGATTTTTCTACCATTTCAACAAAATCCATAATAAGCTTGACCGTATTATCAATGCCAAGCATCGCGCTGTCTATGGTAAGATCATAGTTCTGGATATCTCCCCATTTCCTTCCTGTGTAGAAGTTGTAATAGGATGCTCTCTGCTTATCGGTTTTAACAACGATTTCCGCAGCCTTCGCACTATCTACGCCATAGGCCTCAACAGCACGCTCGACCCTTTTTTCAGTATTGCCATGGAGATAGATATGTATAGCATTATCATAATCCCTCAAAGCATAGTCAGCACACCTTCCTATAATTACACAGGGCCCCTTATCAGCAAGGTCTTTTATCGTCCTTAACTGTTCAAGGAATATTTTATGGTCCATAGGCAGACCGTTTTCTCCATAGGCACCCGCAACAAGGGAGTAAAGGAAGCTGCTTATATATTTTTCATCGTGCCTTTCAAACATATCAACAGCTATACCGCTTTTTTCCGATGCCGCCGATAAAAGCTCTTTATCATAGTAGCTGACGCCATATTTAGCCGCAAGCTTCTGCCCGACCTCCCGGCCTCCGCTTCCATACTGTCTTCCTATAGTAATAACACTTTTCATATACGGCACCTCCTTTAAAACAAAATGTTATGAATATCAAAGCACTCTTTTATGTGCTAAAATTTCCTTTGCAAGATTATAAAGCTCATCACTTATATCATCAAACATAGTAACCCTTTCGATATCGTCAGGGAAAGCCTCTTTAAGCTCCTTCTCAACAAGGTCCTCCATTGTAAGCTGTGCTGAAGGGCAGCCCTCGCAATGTCCGAGAAGCTTAACTTTAAGCACTTTATCCTCATAACTTACTATCTCAATATCTCCGAAATGCTCTGCAAGATAGGGTCTAACCTGATTATTTAATACTTCTTCAATATCTTTAATTTCTGCCATTTTTATCTCTCCTTTAATATTTTTCCTGTGCAACAGCTCTTAAAGTCTGTCTGAATTTTTCCGCATCCTCTACATTAAACATACCGAGAACACGCTTGTTTACATCTTCAACTATCTGTGTGACAGGCTCTTTAAGCTCCTTACCCTTTTCGGTAACTATTACTCTTATACCTCTCCTGTCCTTTTCGTTAGCGGCTCTTTCGATAAGCCCCTTTTTCTGCATCCTGTCAAGAACGCCCGAAATAGTGCTCATTTCAAGGCAAAGCTCCTCTGCTATCTGCTTGGGCGTAGAATACTCAATATCCCAAAGACAGCTTAAAACTCCGTACTGCGCCGGTGTTATATCGTATTTTTCAAGGCAGCCGCTGAAATACTGGAAAACAGAATGCTGTGCTGTTGTAAGCAAAAAATTTATGCACTGGTCATTTACTGCCATAACAATCTACCTTCCTGATTTTATTCTTATACTGATTTTATTCTTATACTAATTATATTTTAACTCCACTTTTATGTCAAATCCTTTCACTCATTGTCCAAAATGTAGTTTATCCTTGTGCCCGCCAGCACACAGAAGCTACTGAAATAAACCCACACAAGAAAAGCCATAAGTGAACCAAAAGAGCCGTAAACTATACTGTATTTATTAAACGTATTTACATAAAACGAAAAAGCTATACTACCAGTATGCCACAAAAGAGAGGATGCTACAGCACCCTTATATATTCTTTTAAAGGGTCTTTTCGCTCCCGTTCTGAAAATAAAAGCAATAAGCACAAGCATAGCGGCACAAGGAGTAAAGTATTTTATATATCTTCCCAGAAGATCCCCAAGGAGCACAACTATCATATCTCCGCCTATCACCATTCCCACAACAGTAAAAACAAGCACCAGAAGCAAAAGCAAGGTGTATATAAACACCTGTAAATTTTTCTTTATAAAATGCATACCCTCCTTTATACCATAAACCTTACGTATATCCCAAAGTATAAATTTAACTGCCCTGAAAGGCATATAAAAAAACGCAAACGATACAGCGGAAAGCATAGTTATTTCAGGATAGGCCGAAACATGATCTATATACATTTCAACAATATCCGCCGTAACAGCAGGAAGAAGGGCTATAAGCTTTTCTATCTGCCCGCTGTAGGATTTAAGCACTATATTAAAAACACCGATAACAGGAAAAACAGAAAACAAAAGATAATAGGCAAGAGCCGCACTCCTTCCACCTGTTTCATTTTCAAAAATACAGTCTTTAAGTTTTTTGATAAATCCCGCCAAAGGCTCATCTCCTCAAAAATAAAACAGCAGGTTTATCTATCTACTCCCTAATAAGAAAACATAAAGAACTGAAATAGATGATTTTCTGCGTATTCACGGAAGTTTCCCGCAGGCGTTCTTTGACTTAGGCCGTCAAGAGGAACTGACAAAGAAGACGCAAAAATCAGCATTTCCAGAATTTTTGTTTTCTTATTAGGGGGTAGCTTTACCCCTGCTGTCTATTAAATCTTTTGTCTTTTGTATTTTAATATGTTTTATCTTTAGTATGTATCTTAAGCCGTTTTAAAATTCGGCACAGATAGCGTCACCCATCTCTTTTGTTCCCACAAGGGTCATTCCCTCGCTCATTATGTCGGGTGTTCTCAAGCCCTTATCGAGCACTTTTGTAACCGCCGCCTCAATAGCCTCTGCCTCTTTTGTGAGACTAAAGGAATATCTCATCATCATAGCAACTGAAAGTATTGTTGCGATAGGGTTAGCTTTGTTTTCACCTGCAATATCAGGTGCGGAGCCATGGATAGGCTCATACATACCGGGGTTAGCCTTGCCCATACTTGCTGAAGGAAGCATACCGATAGAGCCTGTGATCTGGCTTGCTTCATCGGATAAAATATCTCCGAACATATTGCTTGTAACGATCACATCAAACTGTCTGGGGTTACGCACAAGCTGCATAGCCGCGTTATCAACATACATATGTGTAAGTGTTACCTCGGGATATTCTTCTGCGACATTATTAACTATTTTTCTCCATAATCTTGAGCTTTCAAGCACGTTTGCTTTATCAACGCTTGTAAGGTTTTTGTTCCTCTTCATAGCCGCATCAAAGGCAAAGCGTGCGATCCTTTCTATCTCATATTCGCTGTATGTTTCAACGTCAAAGGCTTCGTTTCCGTATTTGCCCTCACGATAGCCTCTTTCTCCAAAGTAAATACCGCCTGTAAGTTCTCTTACTACCATTATGTCAAAGCTGTCACCTGTTATCTCTTTTTTAAGAGGACAGGCATCAGCAAGAGCCTTATGCATTATGGCAGGCCTTAAATTAACGTAGAGACCGAGATTTTCTCTTATGCCAAGAAGTGCCCTCTCGGGTCTTTTTGAACCCTCCATATTATCCCATTTAGGTCCCCCTACAGCACCTAAAAGAACAGCATCGCTGCATTTACATTTATTAAGGCTTTCTTCGGGAAGAGCCTCGCCAAATTTATCTATAGCCGCTCCTCCTGCATACACTTCATCAAAAATAAACTTATGTCCGAATTTTTCTCCAACGACTTCAAGTACCTTTAAAGCCTCAGCTGTTATTTCGGGACCAATACCGTCACCGGCAACAACTGCTATTTTATATTCTCCCATTTCAAGTATCCTCCCATTATTTAAGCTTTTCTTTTGTATATTCAACAAGACCGCCCTGTGCCATTATCTTCTGCATAAACTCGGGGAACGGTGCTGCCTGATAGGTATGTCCCTTTGTTTCGTTTGTTATTATTCCTGTTTTAAAGTCAACTGATACCTTATCTCCTGCCTCAATATCCTCAGCAGCTGCCTCACATTCCATAATGGGAAGGCCAATATTTATTGCATTACGATAGAATATCCTTGCAAATGTTGAAGCTATAACACAGCTTACACCCGCACATTTGATAGCGAGAGGTGCATGCTCTCTTGAAGAGCCACAGCCGAAGTTCTTTTTAGCAACGATAATGTCACCTTTTTCAACAACACCCGCAAATTCGGGGTCAATATCTATCATACAATATTTTGCAAGCTCCTCACCCGAAGATACGTTAAGGTATCTTGCAGGGATTATAACGTCTGTATCCACATTATCGCCATATTTATAAACTTTTCCGCAAGCATCCATTATTCTTCTCCTCCTAACTCATCGGGTCCCGCAAGTTTGCCTAAGATAGCTGATGCCGCCGCAACAGCAGGGCTTGCAAGATATATTTCACTTTCAGTATGTCCCATTCTTCCAACGAAGTTTCTGTTTGTTGTTGAAACTGCTCTTTCTCCTGCCGCAAGGATACCCATATGTCCTCCAAGGCAGGGGCCGCAGGTAGGTGTTGAGAAAATAGCACCTGCTTTGATTATATCTTCAACATATCCCGCTTTTACGCAATCAAGATATATCTGCTGTGTTGCAGGGATAACGATAGTTCTTACATCTCTATGTACCTTTTTGCCCCTTAAGATATCAGCAGCGATCTTCATGTCCTCAAATCTTCCGTTTGTGCAGCTGCCGATAACTACCTGGTCTATTTTTATCTCTTCAGTTACCTCATCAATAGTTTTTGTGTTCTCGGGAAGATGAGGGAACGCAACCGTAGGACGAAGAGAAGAAAGATCGATAGTATACTCCTCGCAGTATACAGCATCCTCATCAGGCTCATATACCTTAAATTCCTTTGTAGTATGCTCTTTTGCGTATTCAATAGTCTTTTCATCAACGATAAATATTCCGTTCTTTCCGCCTGCCTCTATAGCCATATTAGCCATTGCAAATCTGTCATCCATTGAAAGATACTGTATGCCGTCACCCATAAATTCCATTGATTTATATAAGGCACCATCAACGCCTATCATGCCGATAATATGTAAAATGATGTCTTTACCGCTTATCCATTTCGCAGGCTTGCCTGTAAGGTTAAATTTAATAGCCTCGGGAACCTTAAACCACGCCTCGCCTGTTGCCATACCGATAGCCATATCTGTTGAGCCTATACCTGTTGAAAAAGCACCTAAAGCACCGTATGTACAAGTATGGCTGTCTGCACCGATAATAACCTCTCCGGGTGCTACGATACCTTTTTCAGGAAGGAGTGCGTGCTCAATACCCATTTCACCTACATCAAAAAAGTTTGTGATATCCTTTTCCCTTGCAAATGTCCTGCAGGCTTTACACTGTTCTGCCGCCTTAATATCTTTATTGGGTGTAAAGTGGTCTAAAACTATAACTACCTTATCCTTATCAAAAACACTCTTTGCTCCTGTTTTGTTAAACTCGGGCACAGCAACAGCTGTTGTGATATCGTTACCCATAACTATATCAAGCTTTGCCTGAATGAGCTGGCCGGGTTCTACCTTATCAAGCCCCGCATGAGCTGCAAGTATTTTTTGTGTCATTGTCATTCCCATTGTAATTATCCTCCTTAGGCATTGATTTTGATATTAGGCATAACTGAAGGCTTGATAACATTGCCTTTTTCCTTCTCGCCATCAATATATTTGTTAAACGCACTTACTATACCACGAAGTGAAGATTTTGAAATATTCTTTGATGTTCCTGCACCGTAGTAACTGTCTTCCGCACCCTTTATCTCGATATAGCTTATAGCACGGGCCTCAGTACCGTATTCAAGTGAGTGCTGACGGTAGTCAACAACAACAAAAGGTCTGTCAAAGAAGCCGATAAGGGCATTACAGAAGCCATTGATAACACCGTTTCCTCTGCCGCTTATTTTATATTCAAGGCCGTTGAAGGTTATATCTGCATTTACCTCAACGATGTCTATATCGATAGTTTTTTCTGTATATCTTTCAAGCTGAACGTGTGTCCTTATATCAACATACTCCTTGTTGAATACTTCATAGATCTTGTTTGATGAAACCTCTGCATGGTTAACGTCTGATATCCTTGTTATAAGAAGACTGAGATCCTGCTGGAAGCCCTTGGGAAGATGAAGTCCATAACACTGTTCAAGCACAAAGGCAACTCCACCCTTTCCGGACTGGCTGTTGATACGAATAATAGGGTCGTAATTTCTTCCAACGTCCATGGGGTCGATAGGAAGATAAGGAACAGCCCATGTTTCCACTCCTCTTTCCTTGTATTTTTCCATACCCTTTCTGATGGCATCCTGATGAGAGCCGGAGAAGGCTGTATAAACAAGGTCACCTGCGTAAGGATGTCTGGGATGGACCATAATACCTGTAGACCTCTGATAAATATCAATGGCCTCATTGATGTTTTCAAAATCAAGTTCAGGATCAACGCCCTGTGAGAAAAGGTTAAGTGCCATATTTAAAATATCCGCATTTCCTGTTCTTTCTCCGTTTCCGAAAAGAGTTCCCTCTACCCTGTCAGCACCTGCCATAACACCAAGCTCTGATGATGCTACCGCTGTACCTCTGTCATTATGCGCATGTAAGCTTACTAAAATACTGTCACGTCTTTCAAGATGCTCGCACATATATTCTATCTGGTCAGCGTAAATGTTGGGTGTTGACATCTCAACGGTTGAAGGAAGGTTGATTATCATTTTCTTCTCAGGTGTAGGTTCAAATACATCTGCCACGGCGTTACATATCCTTGCTGCAAAATCCATTTCTGTTCCTGTGAAGCTTTCGGGTGAATATTCAAAAACAAAGTTTGTTTCCGGATATTTTTCAACCTCTTCCATAATCATTTTTGCACCCTCTACAGCAAGCTCAACAGTCTGGTCCATTGTAAAATCAAAAACAACGTCCCTCTGTAATGTACTTGTTGAATTATAAAGATGAACGATCGCATTTTTAGCTCCCTTAAGGGCTTCAAATGTACGTTTGATGATATGTTCTCTTGACTGTGTGAGCACCTGAATAGTAACGTCATCAGGTATAAGGTCTTCCTCTATAAGTGCCCTTGTAAATTCATATTCGGTATCACTTGCCGCAGGGAAGCCAACCTCTATATGCTTGAAACCAATCTTAACAAGGAACCTGAAGAAATCAAGCTTCTGCTCAAGGCTCATAGGTATTTCAAGAGCCTGGTTTCCGTCTCTTAAGTCAACACTGCACCAGATAGGCGCTTTTTCTATCACATTGTCGGGCCATTTACGGTTAGGCATTTTCATCTGTGGGTAAGGTACATATTTACTGAATTTCATTATAATTTCCTCCTGTTAAAACAAATTAAAAGTAACAAAAAAGCCTTTCATCTCTTGTTACAGAGACGAAAGGCATTATATACATTCCGCGGTACCACTCTTGTTCATTCCTTATGGAACACACTCATAGGATACAGATATATCCCGTCCGCTGTATCGGGCGGCACCCGTTTATACCTACTTGGCTTAAAGCCGTTTTCAGCAAACCACTCCGAGGCGAGTTCAAAATCTCTCACTCTGCTTACTTGCACCAACCGTAAGCTCTCTGGGAAAGGATCAAAGTTTACTACTCCTCTTCAACGCGTTAAATCATTTTTCAATTATTACAAATTTAGCACACTAAAGAGCCTTTGTCAACCCATTTTTTATTTATCTTCTTTTTTTATCATGCTGGGTGACGGCTCACTATATGTATTGGGTTTTTTGATTACCTCTCTTAAAACAACAAACATAACTATACATAAAAGACCTGCACAGTATCCGTTATTGTAAAGGTTTGCACCTGAGTAGCCAAGGCCCGCATTCTGCACAACAGATGAATGTAAGAAGCCTGCGATTATACCGGGTATAATGCCGTATGTACCCGCTATAGGTGCTAAAGTTGTGCCGAACATTGCGGCAAACTGTGAGCCGGGGGCTGTAATTGACCACTGTTTTGTAAGTCCACCAACAGCAACACCGATCATAATAGGAATAATGTTCTTTGCATGCTTGCCCTGACCACCAAAGCCCATAACAGTAAATATAGCACCTACTGTTGCACCGTTGATGTGTCCTCCAATAAGCAGAAGATAGCTTGTTGCAACAATACCGTTTATACCGATATTAACCATTACAGCTCCAAAACCGTCAAGGTCACAAAAATCATCTGCAGGATTTCCGGGGCGTTTAAGTATGTTAAAGAAGTTTTTAATGGCATTTTCCTTATCCATTATTATGCCTATGATTATAAACACAGCACATGTTACATACATAAGTACGCCAAGGCTGAAGTTATATTCTGTAGCCCAGATAGTATCTGTTGAGAATACCACTCCATAGCTTTTAAACACAGGAACGATAACAAGAGCTATAAGACCAACCGTAAAACCAAGATTATAAAGGCTCATGCCGTGTAAAAGTGTAGCTGTGTGGGCACTTAAAATAGGTGCAACATAGCCGATGATAATACCTACTATAAGACCGATAGCCATCCATTTAGGATCAAGATAGCCGGGATAGAAAAAAAGTGTACTTACTATAGGGCCGATAGCCGCCGCAAGGAGACCGGGTATAACAACTGTACCGAATTTTACCTTTCTTACCTTGCAGTTTATAAAAGCACCAAGCATTATAGGCCACATATTGAATATATTTTTACCGAAAAGGGCGAACCCTGACATAAGGCCAATAACAAATATAGCCTTACCCTTAAGAGGAATATTGGCTATCCTCAAAAGCTCCGCCGAAAAAAGTGTTACAAGAGCCGCATTGGTAAATGACGCCGCTATACCCGCAAGGCCAACATAGTCTGTTATAAGTATATCGTTAGCCCAGATTATAGCCTTAAGCCCCTCCGGTATAGTTCTGAAATCTCCCATAAAAATTGCTACTAAAAAAAGATAAAGTGCAAATATATAGAAAGGAAGATACTCTTTAACTGTCCTTCTTTCCATTGTTATCCCTCCATGATCCATTGTTAAAATAAAAAATACTTATAGATTATATCATTTTAATAACCCTTCAACAACAAAAACCGACATATTTTTTCTGGCAAAACCTTGTTAATATAATTTTGCTTTAGGATAGTAAAGTTTTATGTTGATTTTACCATTAAAAGCGTTTATTATTGTAGAATAAATCTTTTTATAAAGGAGAAGTAAAAATGGCATACTACAGATTCCCTTACGAATCTCTTGATAGATTCTGTACAGACGCGTTCAAGGCTATGGGCTACAGCGAAAGCGAAAGTAAAATAATAACAGACGTGCTGCTTATGAGCGACCTTTACGGCATTGAGTCCCACGGTGTTTCAAGGATCATCAGATATTCAAAAACCGTTGAAAAAGACCTTGTTGATACAAATGCAAAGGCTGAAATAATAAAAGAAACACCCGTAAGCTGTGTTATAGATGCCCACAAATGTATGGGCCAGCTTGCAAGCCACCTTGCAATGGAAAAGGCTATAGAAAAAGCAAAAACAACAGGCATCGGTATATCTGTTGTTAAAAACTCAAACCACTACGGAATAGCAGGATATTATGCTAAAATGGCCTGTAACGAAGGTCTCCTTGGCCTTTGTATGACAAACAGCGAGGCAATAATGGTGCCTACCTATGCAAGAAAAGCCGCCCTTGGCAGCAATCCCCTCGCCATAGCCTTCCCTGCAGAGCCTTATGACTTCCTTTTTGATGCCTCCACAACTGTTGTAACAAGAGGAAAGCTTGAAATATATAACAAACAGAGTAAACCCGTACCCGAAGGCTGGGCACTTGATGCAACAGGCAAAGGCTCAAGCGATGCCGAAGATGTTCTTCTTAACATTGCCAACAAAAATGGCGGCGGTATAACACCCTTAGGCGGCCTTACAGAGCTTTTAGGCGGACACAAAGGCTATGGTTACGGTATGCTTGTTGAAATATTCTGCTCTATACTTTCAGGCGGAAGCACATCAAACCATACATTTGAAGGCGACAGCACAGGAATATGCCATTCATTTATAGCTATAAATCCCGATATTTTCGGAAACAGGGATGAGATCAAAGCACATTTTTCAGCCTTTCTTCAGGAACTTCGTGATATGCCCAAGGCAGAAGGTGCCGAAAGAATATACACCCATGGCGAAAAAGAAGTTGAAGCTGAAATATACAACCGCAAAAACGGTATCCCTGTAAATGACGTTACCCTCGGCGAAATGGACGATATTGCAAAGCTTTGCGGACTTAAACTTGAGGATTACCTTGGCTCATTAGAGGGCA
Organism: Lachnospiraceae bacterium; assembly: GCA_015057875.1. Classification (GTDB taxonomy): domain Bacteria; phylum Bacillota; class Clostridia; order Lachnospirales; family Anaerotignaceae; genus SIG274. Next base: position 39,403 of record SVDG01000002.1, read on the forward strand.
AAATAAGCAAAAAAGACAGTATATATTCATAAAAAATTTATCTCCCATCATAAGATGGGGGATTTTTTTATATAACGCTTAAGCAGTAATAATCAGCAGAAAAGAAAGTATAGAATTAGAAAAACTAAATTTGTAAAAAACTTATATTCTTAAACATTAGAATTTTTGATAAGTTTCTGACTGCTTTTTTGACTACTTTCTGCTTTTCGTGAACACTTTACACCCTTTTGTGAACACTTTTTACTTGTTTTATCGAACACATTAAAAAGCAATAAATCAAATAAAAAATCCCAAAAACCTTGAATTTTCAAGATTAGGACAAAAAAATAGCACCCACATTAGTGGATGCTTGAAATTGCAGAGGTAGGATTTGAACCTACGACCTCCGGGTTATGAGCCCGACGAGCTACCGGACTGCTCTACTCTGCGTCAGTATAAAATATGGGCGGAGAAGGATTCGAACCTTCGAAGCTATCGCAACAGATTTACAGTCTGCCCCCTTTGGCCGCTCGGGAATCCACCCAAATGAAAAAATAAGCCGATGATCGGACTCGAACCGATAACCTGCTGATTACAAGTCAGCTGCTCTGCCAATTGAGCCACATCGGCATAGGGTTTCGTGTATCTGTCAGGATACGCCCTGACAGCACCTTCAAAACTGAACATATGTATTCTATCATCAAAATCTCCTTTGGTCAAGCCCTCGGTCTATTAGTATCAGTCAGCTCAACATGTTGCCATGCTTCCACCTCTGACCTATCTACCTCGTAG
>SVDG01000093.1 GCA_015057875.1 Lachnospiraceae bacterium
AGAGGTTGAGGTTAGACTTCCTCGTCAGAAACAGGTTCAGATGGAAACTCATGCAGCTGTTGCTTGGTACAAACCCAACGGCACACTTGAGGTTCAGTCAACAACACAGACACCTCATCCTACAAAGATGATCCTTGCTTATGCATTCGATCTTCCTGAAAGTAAAGTACATGTTAAAAACCCTCCTCACGTAGGCGGCGGTTTCGGTGTTCGTATCGGTATCTCTGGTAAAGCTGAGATCCTTGCTACAGCTCTTTCAATGAAAGCTTTAAGACCCGTTAAACTCGTTTACTCACGTGAAGAAGACTTCATCGCTTCTGACACACGTCACGGCGGTACAATCAGATGTAAACTTGGTGCTACAAAAGACGGTCATTTCGTAGCTCTTGATACATTCGCAGCATTAAATACAGGTGCTTACTGTACATTCGGCGTTGAGCTTCTCGGCGTTTGTGGTACATGTGGTACAGCTATTACATACGATGTAAGAAACATGCATTACTTAGGTCTCCCTGTTTATACACATCAGCAGACAGCAGGTGCGTTCCAGGGCTTCGGTACTCCTCAGGGTACAACAGCTGTTGAGGCTGCAGTAGATAAGATGGCTCAGAAACTTGGTATCGATCCCATCGAACTTCGTAAGATGAACACATCTAAAGAAGACAGAAAACCTTTCGAAGAGATGTTCTTACCTTTCACATTAGGTACAGTAGGTCTTAACGAGTGTCTCGACAGAGCAGCTGCTGAGATCGGCTGGGCTGAAAAACGTGGCAAAAAACAGACTGGCAACATCCGTCGTGGTGTAGGTATCTCTTGTGGTTCACACGTTTCTAACGCTGCTCCTTTCTGCGTAGACTACAACTCAATCGTTGTTCGTTTCGAGCAGGACGGTACATTCACAGTTCAGTCAGGTATTCCTGAAATCGGCCCTGGTACATCAACAGCAGGTCTTCAGGTATGCTGTGACTTAGCAGGCGTTCCTTTTGAGACATCAACATTCTTATATGGTGATACACATACAGGTCCTTTCGATATCGGTTCACATGCAACACGTTCACTTTATACAGTATCACAGGTTGCTGAAAAAGCTATCGCTGACCTTAAAGCTGACCTCTTTGGTTGGTTAACAGGTTCAGATGCTATGAAACGTTTTGCTGGCATGGAAGCTCATCAGCTTGAAGAGTTCACAAGCGCTGATCTTAAGAACATGGTTAAATTCGTAGGCAAAGATCCCGCTGAGCTTACAATGGAAGACGGCATCATCAGATGTGGTGACCTTTCAACAACACTTAAAGAAGTTTGCTACTTTGCACATGTAAACAACCACCAGTTCATCGCTGCTAAGAGCAACATCCCTACAAACTCAATTCCTTTCTTCGCACAGGCTGCAGAGGTTGAGGTTGATATGGAACTTGGTCTTGTTAAAGTTATCAAAGTTGCTGCTGCTCATGACGTTGGTAAAACAGTTCATCCCAGACTCTGCGAAGGCCAGATCGAGGGTGGCGTTCTCCGTGGTGTTGGCTATGTAGCTCGTGAAGAGATGACATACGAAGAGGGTAAAGGCTTCTACAACGAGGGTATCCATAAATACATGATCCCTACAGCAGATGACTACCCTGAAATCGTTCCCATTATGGTTGAGACAAACGACTATAAAGGCGTTTACGGTATCAAAGGTATCGGTGAAGTAGGTCTTTGTGGTGTTGCTGCTGCTGTTCTTTCAGCTGTAGAAGACGCTACAGGCGTACGTTTCGAAGAGTTCCCCTTAGTTCCTGATAGAGTTATCCCCGGCTTAAAAGCTGCTGGCTTAATCAAATAATTAAGGCTAACAAATTAGACGTTCTATTTCTCTAAAATATAAAGAAGGGCTTCCGGTTCATCCGGAAGCCTTTCTTGCGTTTAATATAAATATTATTAAAACAAATTTAAAAACGGTTGGTTTTTTTACCCACGATAAATGCTATTAAGGCAACTATTGCACAGGGTATAAGGAAGGTTGCAGCACGACCCAAAATAAGCATATAAAGTGGCATTGAGGTAAGCATTGTAGGGTAGTTTATAACATCATGTATAGAAGATACAAAGAATATAGCAGCGAGAAGCACTGCGGCTAATCTTAAATAGTCATATAAAGTAAGGCTTCTTTTTTCCATAAGTTGCTCCTTTCATTTATTTAAGCTGTTCCCATTCGGCTTCTTTAAAGCCCACAAGCACAAGGTCATCTTTTACAACTATAGGTCGTTTAATAAGCATACCGTCTGAGGCGAGAAGCTCATACATTTCGTCCTCAGTCATTTTGGGGAGTTTATCCTTAAGCTCAAGTGATTTATAAAGCAGACCACTTGTATTAAAGAATTTTTTAAGGGGAAGACCGCTTGATTTATGCCAAGCTTTAAGCTCGTCAAGGGTGGGATTCTCTTCTTTTATAGGTCTGTCAGTATATTTTATATTATTTGCATCAAGCCATGCCTTGGCTTTTTTGCAGGTCCCGCATTTAGCATAGTTTATATAAAGCATTTTTTTACCTCCTTTTCAAAATATGATAACATAATTTGGCGTAATTATAAATAATTAGTTGACAAAGAAGAAGCATAGTTTTAAAATAATTAGCATACGAACTAAATTTTTGGAGGCGGGATTTATGAATATAGATATACTGATATTGATAGGTGCCCTTGTGGTGTTTGCGGTGCTTGCCTTTAAGCAGATAAGCGTGCTTGTGCTTGCGCCTGCAATAACACTTGTTGTGTTTGCCCTTATGCGTATGCCTGTGCTTGAAAATATGATGGGGGCTTTTATGCCTTCTGCAGCTAACTACATAGGCAATTATTTCCTTCTTTTCTTTGTAGGTGCAATTTTTGGTGCTGTATATCAGTTTACAGGCGCGGCTGAGGCCATAGCCCTTGCAATAATCCGTATTTCAAAGGGTAAATTTGCGGCTCCTGTTATAATGTGTATCACAGGCCTTCTTACATACGGCGGAATAAGCGGTTTTGTTGTGTTCTTTGTTGTATATCCCATAGCGCTCAATATGTTTAAAAAAGGCGATATAAGCCGTATGCTTCTGCCGGCGGCTATATCAAGCGGCTGTTGGGCATGGTCTATGACAACACCCGGTTCACCCTCGATACCTAATAAGGTAGCGATGACAAGCCTCGGCACATCATCCATAGCGGCTTTTGTACCCAGTATGATAGCTATGTTAATAGAGTTTGCACTTATGTTTGCGTGGCTTGAATACCGTGGTCGTGCTTTAAGGAAGAAGGGCCACGGATTTGAGGACAGCACGCTTAAAATACAGCTTGCTGGCGATGAGCTTAAGGAAAGCGAAAGCAAAGACCTTCCCTCTGCAATAGTTGCCCTTATACCCATAGCGGTCATAGTTATACTATTTAATGTATTTAAGCTTCCTGTTGAAACAGCGGTATTTGTTGGTGTTATCCTTGCTGTAGTGCTTATGTTTAAAAAGGTAAAAACAGGGCGAGGCTGGATAAACGTATTTAACAAGGGTGCACAGGATTGCTGTCCTGCCATACTTAACACATCTATAGTTGTTGGGTTTGGCGGTGCTATGCAGTCAACAGAGGCTTTCCAGAGCCTTATAGGCATACTACAGGGGTTATCTATACCGCCTATGCTTTTTGTGTTTATAACGGTATCAATCTGTGCGGCGGCTTGTGGCTCGGCTTCGGGCGGAATGGGCGTTGCATTCGGAGCCCTTACAAATGTATTTAAAACCCTTGGTGTTAACCTTGAGTATGTGCATAGGGTAGGCACTATTGCGGCGGGAGCATTCGGAACAATGCCTCACCAGGGTGCCCTCATAACGCTGCTTGGTATATGTAAGCTTACCCACAAAGAGGCTTATTTTGATGTGTTTGTAACACAGCTTGTTATCCCCACTCTTGCCTTTGTTGTATTCTTTGCACTTGCAACAGTTGGATTATAATATTGATTTAAAGCGGTCTTTAAGGCCGCTTTTTTGTTTACCTTGTTTTTTAACCATATAAAAGGCATAATAAAAGGTAAGCGATATTATGTTACGGATATGTTATTTGCTGTACTGATTTTGGTACAGCGGTTTTGGTATAATATATAATAAAAACAAAAGGAGGCTTTTAAAATGAGGTTTGTCCATCTTTCTGACCTTCATATAGGAAAAAGAGTAAACGATTTTTCTATGATCGAGGATCAGAAATATATTCTTGATAAAATAACAGACATAGTTAAAGAGGAAAAGGCTGATGCGGTCATAATAGCGGGCGATATATATGACAAAAGCGTGCCTCCTGCGGAGGCTGTTCAAGTTTTTGATGATTTCCTTAATGGCCTTACAGAAAGCGTTAAAAGTGTTTATATAATAAACGGAAACCATGACAGTGCCGAAAGGGTATCCTTCGGGTCAAGGCAGATGGAAAAGGGCGGCGTTTTTATTGCGCCTGTGTTTAACGGAGAGATAAAAAGGTATACAGAAGATGATGAATACGGAAAAATAAATTTATACCTTCTGCCCTATGTTAAACCTGTAAGCGTAAGACCATTTTTTGAGGAGGGTACCATTACCGATACCTACAGTGCCGTAAAGGCTGTTATAGATAAAACAGGTATAGATAAGGACGAGAGGAATATAATAGTTTCGCATCAGTTTATAACAGGGGCGGAAAGAAGTGAGTCCGAGGAAATTTATGTAGGCGGATCAGATAATGTGGAGGCAGAGGTGTTTGCGGATTTTGATTATGCGGCACTTGGCCATTTACACAGGCCTCAGCATATAGGCAGAGAAACGGTAAGATATTGCGGAACTCCTCTTAAATACTCTTTTTCGGAGGCAGACCATAAAAAAAGCGTTACGGTCGTTGATATGAAGGAAAAAGGAAATGTCGAAATAAGGACTATACCCCTTGTTCCTTTAAGGGATATGAGGCATATAAAGGGTACATACGAGTATCTTACAGAGAAGAAAAACTATGAGGGCACAGGTGTTGAGGATTATCTTCATATAACTCTCCTTGATGAGGAGGAGGTTTATGATGCCATAGGAAGGCTGAGAAGCATATATCCGAATATTATGCGCATAGATTATGAAAACAGGCGAACTTCCGCTGATAACGAGATAGGTACGGTGGATGTGGGAAGCAGTAAAAGTGCCATTGAGCTTTTTGAAGAGCTTTTCAGATTGCAGAACAACAAGGATTTTACCGAAAGCCAGAGAGAGCTTTGTGCTGAAATAATAGGCGAGATATGGGAGGTGGCAAAATGAGACCGTTAAACATAAAAATATCTGCATTCGGCCCTTATGCCGCCTTGACTGAAATAGA
>SVDG01000094.1 GCA_015057875.1 Lachnospiraceae bacterium
TTTTTAGTATAGGTCTATATTGACAAGGGGGTGACCGTTTCTCCTTATTACGGGTACTTCTGAGTCAAATGGACGAAACAAGCAGCAGAAGAGCACCACTGGTTGGTGCTCTTCATTGCTGAAAAAGAGTTTTGGGCCTTAAAGGGCGCTTCGAAAGAAGCGTCCTTTTTTATGTGTACGGAATATATATCAGGGATAAGCATATCTTAAAGACATTAGGTCTTGTTAAAACCATATCAAAAATGTATAATTATTTAGATACAGATAATTTGATATAAGGAGGAAAATACCCCCATGAGATATGAAGGAGCGGTTTACAGGCCGCCGAGTGAGGCAGGAAGCCTTATTGTTCAGCTTACTATAGGATGTGCAAGAAACACCTGTACATTCTGCAGTATGTATAAGGAAAAAAAGTTCAGAGTAAGAGACCTTGATGAGGTCATAGAGGATTTTTATATCGCAAAAAGATATTATACCTTTGGTGTAAGGCGTTTGTTCCTTGCAGACGGAGATGCCCTTGTTGTTAAAACAGAGGACTTGCTTTATATCCTTAACAAGGCAAACGAGCTTTTTGGCGAAACTCTTGAACGAATAACGATGTATGGTGCGCCGAAGGATGTGCTTTTAAAGAGCGATGAAGAGCTTAAGGCGCTTAAAGATGCCGGACTTTATATGGTATATATAGGTGCTGAATCCGGTGATGATGAGGTGCTTAAAGAGGTTAAAAAGGGCGCAACAGCAGAAGAAATAAGTGAGGCTGTGAAAAAGCTTAAAAAGGCAGGCATACTTGTTTCTATGACGCTTATATCAGGCCTTGGCGGAAGAAAAAGAAAGGTCGAGCACGCGCTTAACTCGGCAAGACTTGTTACAGAGAGCAAGCCCGATTATGTTGGCTTCCTTACCCTTATGGTCGAGGAGGGCACAGAGATGCTTGATAAGTTAAGACGCGGTGAGATGGAGCTTCTTACTCCTCCGGAGGTGCTTAATGAGCTTAAGATGTTTATAGAAAACGTGGATTCTGAGGGTACGGTATTCCGCTCAAACCATGCTTCAAACTATCTTTCTTTAGGCGGGACTTTTAACAGAGATAAGGAAGAGCTCCTTGAAATAATAAACAGAACTATTGAAAAAAGAAACTACAAGCCCGAATACTGGCGCGGACTTTAAAGAGGAAAACTATGGGACTTATCGGGGCCTTGGCCGTTATATTTTTATACTGGTGTATACTGCATTATTCCGTTACGGGCAGATGGGCCTTTGTTGCCCTTGCCGTGTGGAGTTTTCCTTGTATAGGTGCGGCCTATTTTGTGCCTGAGGGAACAGAGATAAACGGACTTGTGATGCTTATTTGTCTTATAGCTATGCTTATGGAGGGCCTTGCATACAGCGGTGTTAAAATGTGGAATGTAAACGCAAGAAGAACGAAAAAATACGTAATGGGTGTTTTTTATGTTCTGTCACTTCTGTTTGTTGCTTATTGTGTGATCGAGAGCCAGAGGTTTGGATATATACCCAACATTATGGGTATAGGCAAGGAAGGAATGTTCAGCAAGGTATGCGGGTGGATAATAATACTTATTATAAACATACCTGCAACGGAAATGTTCGTATGCGTTGTTGACAGATTCTTTTCCAATAAAAAGGACTTTGTTATAATAAGATGTGAAACCTTTATAGCGGGTACTCTTGGAAAGTTTGATGAAAATCTGCTTAAAAACAGGTATCTTTGCGGTATAAACAACGGCAAGGAGTATTATTTCGGTATAACCGACAAGGCATATATACTTTTAAAGGATGTTTCGACTTGCAGGCTTAAAATAAAAAATGGTGTGCTTGGCGGGCTTTATATAACAAAGTATCCCCAGGGGATAGATGAAAGGCTTGCTGAAAAAGCGGACAAATGGCTGTTTAAGAAGGGAGCTATAGCAACGGTTATATTTGTTGCTGTGGTTGCAGTTATAGTATTTGTATAAAACAGGTTAGACCTGTGGAGTATAAATAACGTATTATATATGGAAATGTTTTCGGATAGGAGGAATAGTAAATGAAAGAAGAGATAATGAAAGTTTTATCATTACTGGAAAACGGCGTTATTAACGCAGAAGAGGCTGATAAGCTTATTAAAACAATAAATGGAGACAGAAAAGAAAGATCAGAGGCTAAGGAAAAAGTAGTAAGCAATTTACAGGATGCTTTTTCAAAGGTAGGCGAAGGCCTTGGCGGCATTGCAAAGGTTGTTGGCGAAAAGGCTGAAAAGGTTGCCCAGGAGGCTAAGCCTGTTATCAAAAAGATGGGCGAAAAGGTAGGAGATGCCGCAGAGGAGCTTGCGGAAAAAGCAAAAAATATTAAAAAAGCCAGGGAAGAAAAGAAGAACGAAGAGCCTGTTGATGCTGAGGCACAGGAGGTTACAACAGTTGAAACAGAAAGCGATGACGATGATTTTATAAAAGATGACCGCATTGTTATAATGCCTTCAGAAAGCTTCTCATCAAAGGATATGGAGTAAACCGGTCAATAAAGCATTTTTTTAAATTTATCAGTAGGAGAAATATCGATGTCGGAATTTTTAAAATCAGAGGCATTCAGCTGGATAAAGACCATAGTGTTTGCGGTGGTGCTTGCGTTTTTGATAAACAAGTTTGTTATTGTTAATGCAACAGTACCTACAGGTTCTATGGAAAGCACAATAATGCCTGCAGACAGAATAGTTGCATTAAGAACTTCATATTATTTTGGTGAGCCCGACAGGGGTGATGTTGTGGTTTTCAGATACCCTGATAATGAAGAGGTTTTATATGTAAAAAGGGTTATAGGGCTTCCCGGAGAAACAGTTACCATAAGAAATGGCGGGGTATATATAAACGACAGTATTGAGCCGCTTTATGAGGATTATTTAAAAGAAGAGTTTTACGGTGATTACGGACCCTATGTGGTGCCTGAAAATTCATATTTTATGATGGGTGATAATCGCAATGATTCGCTTGATTCACGTTACTGGGAAAACAAATTTGTGCACGAGGATAAGATCCTTGGCAAGGTTGTTTTTAAATATTACAAAGGCATCGGTTTAATTAAGTGATTGATTTTATTTATATAACAAAGTATAATCAACATAGTGAATTATTATAATTTAAGGAGGATAAAAATGAAAGTACAGGTTACTAAAGATACACTTATCGGCGATATGCTTCAGTTAGACAGAGGTATTGGTGTTATACTTATGCAGTCAGGTATGGGCTGTGTTGGCTGCCCTTCAGCTGCTATGGAAAGCCTTGCAGAGGCTTGTGCTGTTCACGGCATGAACGCTGACAGAGTTTTAGCTGATATCAATGAGTATTTAGCAAATAAAGAGTAATAGTGGATTTTTAAAGGCTATCCTTACGGATAGCCTTTTTTAATGCTTATGACTGTAACTGTTCCCATTCGTCATAGAGGGAAGCAAGTTTTTCCTCTGTTTCAGTTTTCTTTGTAAATATTTCGTTTGCCTTCTGTGAATCACAGCTTACCTCTTCACTTAAAAGCAGTTCGTCAAACTCAGCGATCTTGTTTTCGGCTTCTTCGATTTCCTTTTCGATTTTTGCGATGGCATTGCGAAGCTTTCTTTCCTTTGCCTCCTGCTCTTTTTTAAGAAGCCTTTCTTCTTTAAGGGAAGTGGTTTTAGGGACTGAGGTTTCGGTAGCTACAGCTTCGGCCTGCATTTTTGCTTTTTTCTCCATATAGTAGGTAAAGTTGCCTAAATATTTTGTTATGCCGTTTTCTGTAAGCTCATAAACAAGATCAGCCGTTTTATCTATGAAATAACGGTCGTGGGATACATAGATTATAGTGCCTGTGTAGTTGGCAAGGGCATTTTCAAGTATCTCCTTGGACTGAATATCAAGATGGTTGGTAGGCTCGTCAAGAATAAGCAGATTGCTTTTTGAAAGCATTATCTTGGCAAGGGAGAGCCTTCCTCTTTCGCCGCCACTTAATGCGGATATGGGTTTAAAGACATCATCACCGGTAAAAACAAATGCCGCAAGGAAGTTGCGTATCTGCCCGTTTGTCATATTTGGGTAGGAATCGGATATTTCCTGAAAAACTGTTTTTGATGTATCAAGCAGCTTAAGCTCCTGATCATAATAGCCTGTGAATACGTTTGTGCCATATCTTATGTGGCCGCCTACAGGTTTAAGAGAACCTAAAATTATTTTGAGCAGAGTTGTTTTACCAACTCCGTTGGGGCCGATTATAGCTATTTTGCTACCCTTTTTAATATCAAAGCCTACATTTTTAAAAAGTCTGTTTTCGCCGAAGGCCATAGCGAGGTCTTCTGCAAAAAGCACATCATTACCGCTTTCTATACCCGGCTCAAGACGAAGACGCATAACGTCGGGAAGAGCTTCGGGCCTATCCACAAGCTCCATTTTATCGAGAGCTTTCTGTCTGCTTTCAGCACGCTTTATGCTTTTTTCACGGTTAAATGAGCGGAGGGTAGTTATTACCTCCTGTTGGTGTTTTATTTCCTGCTGCTGTTTTTCGTAGTGACGCATTGCTATATCCCTTAACACCTCTTTTTTGGAGGCGTAGAAAGAATAGTTGCCCTCGTAAACGGAAGCCTTGCGGTTTTCTAGCTCAATTACTTTTGTAACGATCTTGTCTATAAAGTAACGGTCGTGAGAAATGATAAGCACGGCACCCTGATAGCTTTTAAGATAATCCTCAAGCCACATGACTGAATCAATATCAAGGTGGTTTGTAGGTTCGTCCAGGAGCAGAAGGTCGGGTTTGAGCAGAAGGAGCCTGCCTAAAAATACCCTTGTTTTTTGTCCGCCGGAAAGATTTGTAAGGGGCATATCGTACTGGTCGGGGGTGAATCCAAGGCCTTTTAAAACCCCGCTTATACGGCTTTTGTAGCTATAGGCATCTGTCTGTTCGTATCTGTTACGGAGAGCATCATAGCTATCCATATGACTTTTAAGCTCATTGCCACTTAATACGGACATCTTTTCTTCCATATCACGGAGTTCTTTTTCCATTTCGCGAACAGAGTCAAAGACGCTGTCCATCTCCTCGTAAACGGTTTTTTCACTTTCAAGCTGGGCATTCTGTGCCATATAGCCTATTGTTATATTTTTTTTAAGGAACAGGTCACCGCTGTCAAAGCTTAAGCCTTCGGCTATTATCTTGAAAAGGGTCGTTTTTCCGGCACCGTTTACGCCGATAACAGCAGCCTTTTCGTTGTCTTCAAGACCGAAAGTTATATCTCCTAATATAACGTCTGTTCCGTATGCTTTCTGAATGTTTTTGCAA
>SVDG01000095.1 GCA_015057875.1 Lachnospiraceae bacterium
AAGCGAGCTTAAAAAGGCCAAAGCAAAAAGACGTGTAATGAAAAAATCAAAAAAAGTTGAGCAGTAAAAAAGAGAGCCATCGGCTCTCTTTTATTATTATATTATTTTGCAAAGGGATCGTTATCAGGATCTTTGTTCCAAACATATTCGATTATAGCTGCATACTGTTCTGCTACTTCCATTCCATAAATATCAGCAACGAAACCAAGTATCATATCCTGTCCTGCTGAAATACCTGATGAAGTATAGTATTTTCCGTCTACTACCCAACGAGCTTTGCCCTGCCAGTCAACCTTTGAATCAAGGCCTTTTACAAGATCCCACATAAATTTACATGATGTTGCTTTTCTTCCATCAAGGAGTCCTGTCATTGATAAAATAACAGAGCCTGTGCAAACTGTAATGCAATATTTTGAAGCTTCAGCCGCCTCTTTAAGTGCAGCAATAAGTTTTTCATCTGTCATCTGGGCATCAGGTGTTCTTGTTCCGGGTAAAAGAAGTATATCAGCAGGCTCAACCTCTGAGATCTTCTTTGTATCAACAGCAAATCCCTGGAAACCTTTTACAAGTCCACCCTCAACTGAAACATAGTTCATTTCAAACATATCAGGTAACTCAAACAAACCAGCTAAGCCACCAAGCACCTCAATGGGTCCCATTGCATCTAAAATCTCATAGCCTTCATATAATAATACATTAACCTTCATAGTCAAAGCTCCTTTCAAAATCAAATTTTTTGATAAAGCAATCCCTTACTGTCGCTGTACCACATAACGATACCTTTTTCAAAACAGCTTATATGATACTGCAGATTCCATTCAGGATATGCCTTTATGAGGTGATGACGGTCTTCTGTAACAATTGCAATAAATGATATGTAATCGTCTTTTGTCATAGGATGATCACTTGTCAGGTAATAACCGCTATCTCCTTTTAAAATGTCAAGCATTTCCGATTTTCCAGCCTCGCGTGGAACAAGGCTTTCAAGTCTTCTTCCACAGCATGAAACAGATATATCTTTTATACTTGTAATAATATTTCCGCAATAAGGACACACATAGTATTTGGTCTTTTTCATATTGCCAACGATAAATTCGCCGTTTTTTATTTCGCCCTCAAGTATTTTTTCAATATCAACACCAAACACTTTCGAGATTTTGGGCATAAGAGAAATATCAGGCAACCCCTGTCCTCGTTCCCACTTGGACACAGTTTTGTCTGAAATATTCAATCTTTCTGCAAGTTGTTTCTGCGTAAGTCCTTTTTCTTTACGGAGGGATAAAATAAGCGCGCCTATCTTTTCATTATCCATAGATTTATCACCTCATCAAAATTGTACTATTATTCATACATTATTACAATAAACGTTCCGTAGAGTTTATAACTACCGCTTATATAAAAACTAAGCCTCCTTATAAGAAGAGGCTTAATTTTATATAGAGTATTCAATTAACAGAAGCTCCACCGCAAGCACATCTTTTATCTTTCCGCTTTTAACGTCAACATCTGCCTTAAGGCAGTCCTCAACAGCCTTTTTGAGTTTTTCCCTTGAAAAGTTTTTAGCCTGCCTGCAATAATCTCTTACGGCAAAATCACGAAGCCCAAGCTTTGCGGCAACAGAAGCAAAGTTCTCACCCATATCGATCAGCTCCGCACACTGATACATAAGGCGGAAATGCCTTGTTATCATGGCAAGAATACCAAAGGGACTTTCATTATAGAGTATCATATTTCTGTAGATACCTATGGCTTTTTCCGTGTTTTTACTTCCCATAGCCCCCACCATTTCAAATATTTTAAGCTCAGGGGTCACAACACACACATCGTTTATATCATTTATATCTATACTACCCTTATCGGCACCAAAGGACGAAAGCTTTTCTATCTCCGTAACTATGGCAGTCATATCCGCTCCCGTTACCCTTATAAGGAAAGCCGAAGTCTTTGCATCAACAGTTATTTTCCTGTTTTTAAACTCCTTTGCTATCCATTTGATCATATCCTTTTCTGCAAGGGGCTTAAACTCGGCCGCATAGCCGTGCTTTGAAACAGCCTTATATGCTGCATTTCTTTTATCTATATCATTTTCGCAAAAAACAATCACAGTACTTTCAGGCACATCGGATATATACTTTGCTATTGCCTCTGTATCATCCTTTTTGCCTGTTTTGAAAAACCCGCTATCCCTTACAACGACTACCCTTTTTTCCGCAAGGAAGGGTAATGTTTCTGCCGAATCTATAACAGGGCCTGATGTAAGCTTTCTATCATCAAAAACAGCTATATTCATCATGTCCTCTTTATTTCCCGTTGCGGCCACACGTATTCTTTCTTCATAGGTCTTTATAAGGTAATCCTCGCTGCCGTAAAGAAGATAGCAGTTTTTAAGTGTATTGTTTTCTATATCCTTTTTTACATTAAGCATAATCCTACCTACTTCATCGTTTCCACGCTGTACTTATCGCCGTTTGTTTTTATAACCACAGCACCATCAAAGGCCGTTACAAAGCTTTCCGTTTCTTTAAGTCTTTCCATCGTCTCGCTGTGCGGATGCCCGTAATAATTATTCTTTCCGGCAGATATAACAGCAATATCGCATCCTACTGCCTCAACAAACTCCTCGCTTGTTGAATACTTTGAGCCGTGATGAGATACCTTTAAAACATCTGCACCTACATCAATATTATTATCTATAATAATCCTCTCCTGTGCAATACCCAAATCACCCGTAAACAGCACAGAAAAATCCTTATATGTAAATTTTATGACCATAGAACCTGCATTATCGTCTCCCTTTGAGTCTTCAAAAGGATAAAGGCATTCAAAAACCATTTCTCCCTTTGATTTAACATCTCCCGCTTCTATAAAGCATATTTTTGTTCCAGTATCTTTGGCCTTTCTGATTATTTTATCGTATAGCTCACTTTCCTCATAGTCAAAGTCCGCAAATATTATCTCCTCAACTTTTACCGTATCCATAAGACTAAGGCTTCCCAATGCGTGGTCTGTATCAGGATGAGAAATAAAAAGCATATCCACCTCATCTATACCCTTATACTGAAGATAAGGATAAATAAACCTTTTGCCCGTATTTTCTTCCTCGTCATAATACAACGCACCGCCGGTATCTATAACAAATACGTTTTTGTTATGGTCTGTTATTACCGCACAATCACCCTGTCCGACATCCATAAAAGCTATTTCCGCATTTCTGAACAAAAACCTGTCGGAAACTATCAATCCAAACATACATAAAACATATACTGCAGAAACAAGCTTTATCCTTCTGTCCTTACCCGTGTTTGTTATTATAAGCACAAGTGCAACATAGTAGAATATGCACAATAAAATATCTATCTGTCCCGTTAGACTGTTTAAAAACGGTACAGAGGCGGCAAAACTTAAAACCACCTCATATATCTTTAATACAGCAAGGGCAGGAAGGCCCACAAAGGTACCAAGCATAACATTAAACAGGCCTGCTACAGACGAAAGTATACCCGAAACTACCACAACAGGAGTAAGCGGAAGCACGACAAGATTAGTTATTATGCCCGCTATGGATACACTATAAAAATAATATGCTGTTATCGGCAATGCAAAAAGAGTAGCAAAAAGCGATGTAGATGCTATATCCTTGATATATTTTCCTTTGCCATCAAATCTTCTGTATCCCAGAGAAATAATAATGCCGGAAACCGTTGCAAACGAAAGCAGAAAACCTGCATTAAAAAGCGTAAGTGGATTCATGATCAGTATAACAAGTGCAGCAATAAACATGCTGTTAAGTCCGTCATTCTTTCTTCCAAGCGGAACAGCCGCCATAGCTATGACCGCCATTATAACTGACCTTACAACAGATGGTGTCATGCCGATAAAGAACATATATGCCAGAAGTATGCAAGAAGCCAGCATAACACATGTTTCTTTATCCTTAGGGAATATTTTACCTATGATAAAAATTATTATAGCTGCAACAATGCCTACGTGAAGACCTGATATACATAGCACATGTATAGCGCCTCCATCAGTATATAATGCCCTTGTATCATCGGATATATAAGACTTATCCCCCGTAACAACAGCCTTTATAAGCGAGGCTTCATTATCGTCATATATCCTGTCAATGCTGTCATTAAGCGCTTTCCTAAGACGGCTTGCGGCATACATAAACCCCATTATAGGCTCATCCGTTTTCTCTATCTCATCTGCATAAAGCCTGAACTTGAGTCCTTCTCTTTTCATATACATATAGTCGTCAAAGGCTCCCGGATTTGTCGGTTTTTCAGGGATATCGACATTTCCTGTTGCTCTTACCGTATCACCTGTATAAAAATCCTCACCGGCATCGGTCATTATCCTTACCCTGCCGTTATCGGTCTTTATATCGACACGCATCCTTCCGTTTTCAGAACAGCTTGTTTCATACACTTTTCCCTCAACGGTGATCACTTTATCATAAACTTCCAAATCACTGCCAAGTCGGACAGCTGTAAACCCCATACCTAGTGTCATAAAAATAAGAGCAATAAAAACAAGCTTGCTTTTGTAAACTCTAAACAGCACAAATGTCAAAGCAAGCACAACTGCAAAAAGGGCGGTACCGTTATCAATGTACCGCCCTGCTATAATGCCCGCCAAATAATATATCAATATTATCAAAACCGGTCTTTTCATAAAAACTCCGTTATCAGAATGATATTTCGTAATTAGGCTCAAAAGGATTGCTGAACTCTATATGTCCTTTATATTCATCCTGTTTTTCGCCTTCTATAAGGAACTGCACCGTATTGATATGCTCAAGTTCACAAAGAGAATTTACTATCGAAAATACAGTCATAAGTTCTCCCGTGGAACCGCCATTGTGTTTATTTACAAAGTCTGCACTAAGGTCAAGATAGCATATCCCGTCCGCAGTTTTGATATCCCTTATTTTTGTTTCCGAAGGAACAGCTGAAATGTGTCCTTTAACCGCAGGCCCAGCTATAAGCTGTTCAACAACATATCTTTCAATGGGCTGGTTGGGGTTTACAGAAACTTTTCTTACTTCCTTTTCAAGCTTTGTTGCATTATCGTCACCAAAATAAAGTGTAAGCATCACTTCATTGGTCGGCTGCGTTTCAACAACTTTATCT
>SVDG01000096.1 GCA_015057875.1 Lachnospiraceae bacterium
GCTTCCGGGATAGATTGCCTTAAGCATCTTTTATTCCTCCAAAGTAAGAAAAGAAATCGTAGTTGTTTTATATTCCTTTTCTCTGTAAATTGTAAGTCCCTCGACCGAAGGCATTTCGGTTTTAGAGCTTCTTTCAACTATGATCCTTGCATCCTCATCCAGTATACCGCTTCTTACAAGAGCTGTCAGCACAGGCTCCGTAAAGCCTTCCATATAGGGAGGATCCATAAAGACCATATCAAATTTTTCACCCGTCTTTGCAAGATGATCTATTGCACCTATTATGTCTTTGGTAAGCACCTTAGCTCTTTGCTCAAGCCTTGTATGCTTAAGGTTGTGCTCTATTACCTTCCTGCATTTTTCGGATGAATCAACAAAAACCGCCTTTTCAGCCCCGCGGCTCAATGCCTCTATGCCTATAGCTCCCGACCCTGAAAACAGGTCAAGAAAACGGCATCCCGGCAGGTCAAAAGCAATTATGTTGAATAAAGTTTCTTTTATCCTGTCTGTTGTAGGTCTTGTGTCAAGGCCTTCCGGAGCAGAAAGGTTACATCCTCTGGCTGTGCCCGAAATAACTCTCATACTTTACCTCCAAACCTTAAAACCCACAAATACATACACCGTTAGTATAACAAAGTATAATACAAAAAACAACAAAAAATTTATCTTTATACATCCCTTTGTTTAAATATTTATTATGTCCCGCCTGAAAAATCTTTCGATTTCTTTTTTAAGCATAATATTGTCTTCCTTATCCAGTTCTCCCGATATCTTAAGGGCCGCCTCCTGTGCCTGTTTAAGCACATCGCTGTCACCTATAATATTTGCTATTTTAAGCTCGGGAACACCTGCCTGACGGGTACCGAAAAACTCTCCCGGCCCTCTCAGCTCCAGGTCTTTTTCGGATATAACAAAGCCATCTGTGCTTTTGACCATTATATCCATCCTTTTTTTAGCTATATCCGTTTTTGAATCCGTTATAAGTACGCAGTAGCTTAAGTGCTTTCCTCTGCCTACTCGTCCTCTCAGCTGATGAAGCTGAGCAAGGCCGAATCTTTCCGCATTTTCTATAACTATTATATTTGCATTAGGCACATCAACACCAACCTCAACAACAGTTGTTGAAACAAGCACATCTGTTTCGCCCCTTGCAAACTCTTCCATTATGCTTTGCTTTTCTTTAGGCTTCATCCTTCCATGAAGACAGGAAACCTTAAGCTCCTTAAGAGGACCTTCTTTAAGTTCCTGTGTATAGCTAAGTGCCGCCTTGCTGTCAGTCTCCTCGCTTTCTTCAACCATCGGGCATATTATATAAGCCTGTCTGCCGTCTTTCACGTGTTTTTTTATAAAATGGTATATCCTCTCGCGATAGCGGCTATCCACCGCCCTTGTGTCGATCTTCTGTCTGCCGGGCGGAAGCTCGTCTATGACAGACACATCAAGGTCGCCGTATAAAACCAGCGCAAGCGTTCTGGGTATAGGTGTTGCCGTCATAACAAGCACATGAGGGTCATCGCCCTTATCAAAAAGCACTCCCCTCTGGTTTACACCAAAGCGGTGCTGTTCGTCCGTTATAACAAGGGCAAGAGCTTTAAACTCGACCCCTGCCTGTATAACAGCACTCGTACCAATAACAATGTCAGCACTTCCGTCCTTTATAGATGCGTAGGCTTCACGCCTTTCCTTTGCAGTAAGGCTTCCAGTAAGGAGCACTGTGTTTATACCAAACTTTTCAAACATACTTTTAAAGCCTGCATAATGCTGTCTTGAAAGCACATCGGTAGGTGCCATAAGAGCACATTGATATCCGCTTTTGACCGCCATAAAGGCCGCCGCCATAGCAACCGCCGTTTTACCGCTTCCTACGTCACCCTGTATGAGCCTGTTCATTATCTTCCTGCCCGAAATATCTTTTCTGATCTCTTCTATCACCTTAAGCTGTGCTCCCGTAAGGCTGTAAGGCAGGCTTTCAATAAACTCATCAACAGCTTTTGCTTTATTAAACTTTATACCTTTTTTTGAATTTTTGTTTTTATCCTTAAGGGCAAAAAGTGCCGTTTCAAGCAAGAAAAACTCCTCAAAAACAAGCCTCCTCCTCGCCATAAAAAATCCATCATAGCTTTCAGGAAAGTGTATATTATCCACCGCAAAGTTCCTTTCGCAAAGACCGTAAGCCTTCCTTATATCGCTGTTTATAAACTCTTTCCCACGGCTTTCCACTCCGTCAAGGGCCTGCTTTATAATACCCCTTATAAATTTCTGGCCAAGTCCCTCCGTAAGATGATAAACAGGTATTATCCTGCCCATGGAAAGGCTTTCCTTATCGGTGACCTTTTCAAACTCAGGCGATAATACCTCTTTCCTTCCGTATTTTTTGGAAAGGATACCTGTAAACATATATTCATCGGTTTCAGAAATGCTGTTTTTAAGATAAGGCTGGTTATACCAGATAACGCCTATCTTTCCCGTTTCATCAGACACAGAAGCCTTGGTTATGACCTTTGCACCTATCCTTGTGTTTTCAATATTTTTTATATATCCGCGGAAGGTCACTTTCTCGTCAAAAGGAAGCTCGTTTATCTTATGTATAACACTCCTGTCCTCATAAAAACGCGGATAGTAGTCAAGCAGATCCCTTATTGTTTCTATCCCGACTTTTTTAAGCAGTTTCTTTCTTTTATCGCCTATACCGTTAAGGATATCTATGCTGTCCGTTAAATTCATCCTTCCGCCTCCTTTCCAAAAAACAAGGGAAAGTACAATGTACTTTCCCCTTAAGTCTTATTCAACAGAGATAACGTAGTAGTATAAGGGCTGTCCGCCTCTGACTATCTCTACCTCGCAATCAGGGAATTCCTCTTCAATAAATTCGCCTATCTCCTCAGCATCTTCTTCAGTAATATCGCTGCCGTAGTAGATGCTTATTATCTCGCTGTCTTCATCTATAGCCTGTTTAACAAGCTCCTTTGTGCCCTCCTGCTTGTCCTTTGCAATAACAGCAATGGCACCGTTATACATACCGAGAATATCTCCCTCGGTTATTTCTTTACCATCAATAACTGTATCCCTTACAGCAAAGGTCGTTGTACAGGTCTTGACCATTCCCTTTGCCTCGCTCATCTGCTCAACTATATCCTCTACCTCATCATCGGGATTGTAGTTTATCATAGCAGTGATACCTTCGGGCACAGCAGTTGTTTCAACAACAAATACCTTTTTGTCCTCTTCTATTATAGCCGCCTGGTTAGCCGCAAGGATAATGTTTTTGTTGTTAGGGAAAACGATCACGTTATCCGCATTTACTTTATTGACCGCATTAAGTATATCCTCAGTTGAGGGGTTCATTGTCTGTCCGCCCTCGATAACCTCGTCAACACCAAGGTTTTTGAATATATCCGCAAATCCGTCACCGGCGCAGATAGAAACAAAGCCTAATTTCTTGCGTTCAACAGGAACATCAGGTGCAACAGGCGCCGCCTGTGCAGGTGCCGCTGCAGCACTTCCCGCATCTTTAAAATCTATCTTATTTGTATGCTGGATACGCATATTATCTATTTTAAGACCGTTAAGTGCACCTATCTCAAGAGCTTTTTCAATGGCAAGGCCTGGATGGTCTGTATGGACGTGGACCTTTATTACCTCATCATCGTTTATAACAAGCACACAGTCACCTATAGTGCTTAAGTATGTTCTGAATTTATTTACAACGCTGTCCTCAGCACCCTGAACAAGTATGAAGAACTCTGTACAGTAGCCGAATGTGATCTCCTCCTGCTCAACTGAAGCAAGAGCAGAAAAATCAATAACAGTTGCATTTGAAGGCTCGTCCACTTTGACATCACCTTCAACATAAAGGTTTTTCAAAGCACCCTCAAGTATACATATAAGTCCCATACCGCCTGCGTCAACAACACCTGCCGCTTTAAGTACAGGGAGCATATCGGGTGTGCGCTCAAGCATTTTTTTGCCGTCTTCAATAACACGTTTAAGGAAAAGCTCGATATCATCAGTTTCTTCACATACGATAGCGGCACTGTCTGCTATAGCTCTTGCAACCGTAAGTATCGTTCCCTCTTTGGGCTTCATAACTGCCTTGTATGCAGTTTCAACACCTCTTTTTGCCGCCTGAGCAAGCTTCTTTGTGTTTACCTCTTCATCCTCGGCAACTGCCTTAGAAAAGCCTCTTATAAGCTGTGAAAGGATAACGCCTGAATTGCCCCTTGCGCCCCTTAAAGAGCCGTTAGCCGCAAGCTTCGCAATATCGCCTGTTTTTATGCTTGTGCTTTTTTCAACCTCTCTTGCCGCAGATAACATTGTAAGCGACATATTGGTACCTGTATCACCGTCAGGCACAGGGAATACGTTAAGGGAGTCAACAAGCTGTTTGTTTGAGTTAAGCTCGTTTGCGCCTCCTATCATAAGCTTCCTTAATAACAATCCGTTTATACTGCTATACCCCATGGGTTAATCCTCCTCAATTGCCGTCTACCCTTACGCCTTCAACAAAGACGTTGATCTGTTCAACCTCAAGACCGGCTGTTTCCTCCAAAGTATATTTAACTGTGCTTATAACATTGTTTGCAATAACAGAAATGTTTGTGCCGTATTCTACGATAATGTGGAAATCAATGCTTATTTTGTTATCGTTAAGTGTAAGCTTGATGCCCTTTGTAAGGCTTTCTGTTTTAAGAAGCTGGAAAATACCTTCTTTAACATTTTTTGCAGCCATACCAACTATACCGTAGCAATCCATTGCCGCAAGGCCAGCCATCCTTGCAAGAACTTCTGTTTCTATTGTAATTGTGCCATATTCATTTACTATTTTAGCGTCCATAAATACATACCTCCTTAATACTTATATAAGTTTATTATTAACAAATAAGTTTAAATCGTATCTACTGAAACTTTATTTTACCGTAAAAACATTGATTTGTATACCATTTGTTGAAAATTTAACGTATTTTTTTGAAAAAGTGAAAAATTATTTTAAAAATACTGTTTATTTTTCTTGCAAAAGCATATCTTTTCTGTTAGAATACTTTTGTTATGTCATGCAAGTGTTAAGGAGGTGCAAATAATGGCAAAGTGTGAAATTTGTGAGAAAAATATGCTTACAGGCCACAGAATCAGC
>SVDG01000097.1 GCA_015057875.1 Lachnospiraceae bacterium
CTATAGCGAAAGATGCCCTTACCGTATCCGCAAGGTTATTTACATCATCAACAAGGTAGTTGCATTTAGTGATAGGCATTGTAACACCGGTTATATCTACCTCCTGGAATGAATCCTTGCCTATAAGGTTTTTAGGCACGTTACAAGTGATAAAAACAACGGGTGAAGAATCCATATAAGCTGTAGCAATACCTGTTACAAGGTTTGTTGCACCGGGTCCGCTTGTTGCAAAACAAACACCGACTTTTCCTGTGCTCCTTGCATATCCGTCAGCTGCATGAGCCGCACCCTGCTCGTGTGCAGTCAGTATATGTTTAAACTTATCGCCGTATTTATACAGCTCATCATAGACATTGAGGATAGTTCCTCCGGGATAGCCGAATATTGTATCAACGCCCTGCTCAATAAGACATTCCAGCAATATTTTAGCTCCAGTCATTTGCATATGATAACCTCCCTTTTAGTTATTAAAAAATCCCTGTGTTCAAGTCAGACCACAGGGATTGGATAAACGAATCAAGCAGGCTTTTAAGCCTTTAATACTTATACTTACTTTACATCTACCGCTTTCTTTAGGGCATAACTTTTAACATTATTCACAATGTATAGGGCTAATAATTAGACCAATGATAATGTTTAGAATAATTATGCTGTTGACAAGTACGATAGCGTTCATAATTTTCTCCGTTTTATTTTCTTCAGTAATAATTTTTATTACTATAACACATTCTTTTTTAGTCTGTCAATCAAGTTAACGTATTTTTTTGTTAACACACTAAAGTATGAAACTGCGCCCCTCTTGCACTTTCGCACAAAAAAGCGTTAAATCATTGCTGTGTAAAAGTAATTTTGACCAATAAAATCCTTGTCACAACGCTTTGGGACAATGTTCACTTCTATAACAGATCTGCATTTTTATGCATAATGTATAAAACAGACTATAATTTTTGTATATACTATACCTTTATATATCCATTCTGCACTTATCTATTTGCCTTTTCGCCACATCGTTTTAACATTCTTTAAGGCTATACCGGCTCTATTTCTCCCTTCATTGCATCCCTTAGCTTACCCACAGCCTTTTTTTCTATCCTCGACACATAGCTTCTGGATATACCCAAAAGCCTCGCCACCTCTCTCTGGGGCATCTCCCTGCCGTTAAAAAGCCCGTATCGTAGAGTAAGCACCTTCTTCTCCCTTTCCTTAAGCACCCTGTCAAAAAGAACATACATCTTTTTAATGCTTATACCCATATCTACCGCATCTATTACCATATCTGTATCTGAGCCCACAATATCCATTATAGATATTTCATTCCCCTCCTTATCTTTGCTTACGGGGTCGCTGAGGTATATTTCGTTGCCAAACTTTTTTGCCGCCCTTATGGACATAAGTATTTCATTTTCTATACATCTTGCGGCATAGGTTGCAAGGCGTGCACCCTTTTCGGGTTTAAAAGAGGATATGGCTTTAATAAGGCCTATCGTGCCTATGGAGATCAGGTCCTCGCCGTCCTGACCCGAAGCTGAATATTTTTTAGCAATATGTGCAACAAGCCTTAAATTATGTTCTATAAGCTTTTCTTTAGCCTTGGTGCTTCCTTTTATATATTCATCTATACATTTTTTCTCTTCCTCGTCATCAAGCGGCTGGGGAAAGGCGGCCGCCACCGCAAAAAAGGACAGAATCAAAAAAAGACCCGATTTGATCAACGCATTATCCCCTTTCAGACTATGGTTTTTTATTGTATGAAGGGATAAGGTATGTTCGTGCGTGTCTTTTAAAAATAAAAAAGCGGTTATCTTTTAAGATAACCGCCAATTTACGGGTTGGGCTAATTATAATTTAGCTTTTGCAGCCTCAGCTAATTTAGCAAAGCCTGCAGCATCTGTTACTGCTAAGTCAGCAAGCATTTTTCTGTTGATGTTGATATCAGCAAGTTTTAAGCCGTGCATCATTTTGCTGTATGAAAGGCCATTCATTCTTGCAGCAGCATTGATACGAGCGATCCAGAGTCTTCTGTACTCTCTCTTTGTCTGTTTTCTGCCTGCAAATGAGTAAGCCATAGCTTTCATTACAGACTGTTTAGCGATTCTGTACTGTTTAGATCTTGCTCCTCTGTAACCTCTAGCTAATTTTAATACTTTTTTATGTCTTTTTCTAGCGTTTAACGCGCCTTTAACTCTAGCCATGATTTAAGTCCTCCTATTTCACATTCCCGGATATTATAAATAAGGTAATAATGTCTTTTTGATTTTGTTTGAAACTGTTTTGTCTACTAAAGTAGCTTTTCTAAGATCTCTTTTTCTCTTAGTTGTTTTCTTTCCAAGAATATGCTGTGTGTTGGATTTATGTCTTTTAAGTTTACCTGTTCCTGTGAGTTTAACGCGTTTTGCCATAGCGCTTTTTGTTTTTAATTTAGGCATGATTTATATCCTCCTTGGTTTAATTTCACTACTGTTGTATTTTTTATTTAGGAGCAAGGAACATAACAAGGCTTCTTGCTTCCATCTTAGGCTGTTTATCTACAACACCATACTCTGCAACGTCATTAGCAAAACCTTCAAGTATAGTATGGCCTACCTTTGTGTTTCCTATTTCACGTCCTCTGAAACGGATACTTACTTTGACCTTGTCTCCGTCCTTAAGGAATTCGATGGCTTTTTTAACCTTAACCTGAATGTCGTGAGTATCTATACTGGGAGAAAGACGAAGTTCCTTAACATCAACAGTCTTCTGTCTTTTTCTCGCTTCCTTTTCTTTCTTTGCCTGGTCAAACTTATATTTGCCGTAGTCCATAATCCTGCAAACAGGGGGTTTGGCCGTAGGAGCGATCTTAACAAGGTCAAGCTTTCTTTCATCGGCTATCTTCTGTGCCTCTTTTGAAGAAACGATACCTAACTGTTCTCCGTTTACGTCTATAAGTCTTACTTCCTTATCTCTGATTTGCTCATTGATCATTAACTCTGTAATGGTACTGCACCTCCTAATTTATAAATAAAAAAGCGGACAGCAAGGCTATCCGCAAAAATACATAGTAACAGAAACATTTTCTGAAAAAGTATTTAACCCGGTCACTGATCTGACAAGGTGAGAAGCGGAAACCTCTGCTTTGTTTTCCATAGTATTATACCCTACACGATATAATAAGTCAATAATTATTTTTACAAAATATACTCATAAGCGAGTCTTTTTGCTCCGTGTTCGTTACCTCCCACAAGGTATATATCCCCGCAGTATACGAAACCGGATTTTTTAAGGGCTTTCTGCATAGGTATGTTGCCGGGGTGAGTGTCTATTCTTACAGATTTTAAGCCCATATCCCTTGCCTTATCAAAAGCCGCTTTAAACATCTGCCCTGCAACACCTCTGCCTTTAACGTGGTCAGATACGCAGAAGCGGTGCACTGATGCATAAGGAGTATCAGTAAGCCATCTGCCTTCAATAACTCTGTAGCTTTCCTCATCTATCGTGAGAAATGCAAAGGCACCGCAAACCTTACCCTCATCAACAGCAACAAGTGCTGTTTCTTCCTCTATATCCTTTGCCCATACATCTTCATTGGGATATCCGTGCTGCCACTGGTCCGTTCCTATAGCTTTAAGCTGAACCTTGGCTTCATCGGTTATCCTTACCATTTCCTCAAGATGGCAGGCTAAAGCTCGCACTATCTCCATACGATCATACCCCAAGCTTATTCAAGGCATCTGATGCAGCACTCTGCTCTGCCTCTTTTTTACTTCTTCCGTTACCAACGCCTATGACCTTGTTGTTATGGCGTACCTCTGCCACAAACACCTTGTTGTGGTCAGGGCCGTATTCGTCAATGATACTATATGAAATAGGGCTCTTGCTTGTTTTCTGTATAACTTCCTGAAGATGAGTTTTGCAGTCCATAGTCCTGAAACTTGTTTTAAGCTCCTCAACAGAACTGGCCATAAGCTGTGTAACAAATCTTTCCGCTTCCGCAAAGCCGCCATCTATATAAATAGCGCCTATAACGGCCTCAACAGCATCGGCAAGTATGGAGTCACGGCTTCTTCCTCCGGTATTTTCCTCCCCTTTGCCAAGAAGCAGAAATTCACCTATCCTGATTTTATGCGCAGCCTTAGCAAGACTCTGTTCACATACAACGCCCGCCCTGAGTTTTGTAAGCTCACCCTCGGGCATTGAAGGGAACATATCATAAATATATCTGCTCACGATAAGGTCAAGGGCAGCATCGCCAAGGAACTCTACCCTTTCGTTATTTTCAAACTTTTCCTTCTTATGCTCGTTACCATAAGAGCTGTGGGTAAGAGCAAGGGTAAGCAGAGCTTTATTTTTAAAGCTGTATTCAATTATACTTTGAAACTCATCTAATGAAGGATTATTCATTTTACTGCTCCACTATTTCTCTTATGTAGTCTATTGCTTCACCAACAGTTTTGATCTCTTCTGCATCATCACCTTCGAATTCGATATCGAACTCTTCCTCAAGAGCAGAAATGATCTGGAAAAGGTCTAAAGAATCTGCTCCAAGATCAGCAAAACTTGTATTTTCATTTATAGATTTTTCATCGATTCCGAGCTGCTCAGCAATGATTCTGATAATAACTGAACTGTCCATAATTACCCTCCTAAAACAAAAAACAAATACATTACAAAAATTATTATATCTGCTCTTCTATTTTATTTACAATGTCATTTTCAACAAAAATAATGCATCTCTTTATAGCATTTTTAATACCTCTTGCCTTAGCATTACCGTGTGCCTTAACAACAAGGTGAGTAAGTCCAAGGAAAGGTGCTCCGCCTTCCTCTTCGGAATCGAACATATCCTTAATGCCCCTTAAAGGTGTCTTTATAAGCAATGCCGCAAACTTATACATACCGTCCATAAGCGCATCCTTAATAAGTCCCATAAGGTTCATAGCAACGCCCTCTGTTACCTTAAGCACAGTGTTGCCCGTAAAGCCGTCACAAACAATAACATCTGTTGTGCCTAAAGATATATCTCTGGGCTCGATATTTCCTATAAAGTTTATACCCTCTGTTTCTTCAAGCAGTCCGTAAACCTCTTTTGTAAGGGCATTTCCTTTTTCTCTTTCAGCACCTATGTTAACAAGGGCAACCTTA
>SVDG01000098.1 GCA_015057875.1 Lachnospiraceae bacterium
TACATCTATGGTAGCCATAAGGCATGTATCAAAACCAACAAGCTCAAGGGCAGGGTCAATATCGTCTACGCCAAACACTGCATCAAAGGCCTGATACATCTCATAAAGATCAAGTGAATCAAAGCCGTGTATCTCATCAAAGGCTGCTCCGCTTACAGAGCCGCCGCCATGGTTCCAGAAGGTAACGGCTATCTTATCGGCAGGATAGTTTTCTGTTGCGAAGGTCAAAAAGTCATACAGTGTCTGTGCATCGCCCATATTGGTGCTTTCCTGCTCATCTATAAGCTTGATATCCTCGCTGTCATAAAGCCAGCGCTGTATTTTTGATGCATCCATGAGGTTGTTCTGCCATATTTCAGCTCCGCCTGTCTGTATGATGACTTTAACATTTTCCGGCAGGCTAACATCAAGCATTTCTATAAGGTCGTTTGTGGCACAGCCATAATTGGTTTCAAGGTCGCTTCCGCAAAGATACCAGTATATGGCCCAGCTTCCGTCTCCCTCTTTAGGGTTTATCCATTTTTCGCCTGACGGTACATATATAGATGAGCTTTCTGCAGAAGATGATGCCACATTTTTGTTTTCTGTTACTTCTGAGGATACTTCTTCTTCACCGCCGCAGGCCGCAAGTGAAAAAGCCATTAACAGAGAGAGCACAAGGGCAAATATTTTCTTTTTCATTTCATTATCTCCTTAAATATCCATAAGCTGACGTTTTTTGGCTGTGAACTCTTCCTCTGTTATAATGCCCATATCAAGGAGCTCCTTATATTTTTTAAGCTCCTCAACAACGTTTGTTTCTGCTGCAGGTGCGCTTGCCATAACAGGAGGTGCAGCGTACATTTCCGAGCCTGCCCTTATAACAGGGGCTGAAACGTTGATGAGCCTCATAAGCTTAAGTGCAAGCTCTCTCATCTCTTCCGATGTCTTATCGTAATCTCTGAGATATTCATCAACGCTGGGATAGGAATTGTTGATGATAGGACCTTGCAATTTTTCTCTGAATTCAT
This sequence comes from Lachnospiraceae bacterium, assembly GCA_015057875.1. Taxonomy (GTDB): domain Bacteria; phylum Bacillota; class Clostridia; order Lachnospirales; family Anaerotignaceae; genus SIG274. The sequence goes on from SVDG01000098.1 coordinate 1,011, forward strand.
ACCAGTAGGGATGATCGAGGATAAGCTCTACATGATAGTTTTTAAAGGGCTCGTCCAAGTTTATGTAAGGCATGGTGTGATTAGGTCTGTTATCATCCTTACCCAGCCTTTTCATTGTTTGTTCGTGCTGTTTCTGTATCCTTACTCTGTTGAACAGGGGAGCCATATCCCTTATACGGTCGGGTATATCGCTCTCGTAGCATTTAAGACCTGACTTATCGCCTTCAAAAATTGGCTTCATATCCTCTGATATACAGAAGCTGATAATATTACTGCCCTCAAAAACGATATCTTCAGCAAGGCTTGTGAACTTGAAAAGATTGTTTGTTTCATCTATTACTATGTTTTTGCCGAAGAATCCAAAGGTACGGCAATAAGTTTCTTTGAATTTATCACGTAAGGACTTGTTGGCATCATAGAAGCTTAAATACTGTTCAAATTCACCAAGGCTCATTTTTTCCAAAGCGCCGTTTGGAAGAAATATCTTTTTGGCACATTCCTTACAAAGAGGCATATCTTCAATTTTGGATGCGAGTAGTCTCGGTGTAGGTTCTCCGCATATAGGGCAGCCTTTCTTTTTGTTGCTGAATAATCCCATATTTATTCCTCCTTGAATTTTTCTTTATAACAAAACTGCCGGTAAAGGGGCATAATACCCCCCCTACCGACAGAGAAAAAGCTTATTATCCGAGTACTGAAAGAGAACCAAGAACGTCTTCAAAATATGTTTCAAGAGATGTGCCGCCGTTTGTGTTGTAAACGAAACAAATAGAGTTGTTATAGTTTGTTGTTCCGTCTGTTGTGTCATACCAGATGTACATAACGGATCTTGTATCTCCTGAATTTACACTGTCGCCGATGAAAGTACCAACAGTACCTGTAGCACCATTGATATCTGTAATACCAAAATCAACGATCTCAACGTTTTCATAAACGCCTTCAGTTGAAGCAATGAAAGCCTCTTCTGTCATTTCTGTTGAATCCATTAAGTACTCTCCCATTTCTGCAACAACTACGCTTGCTCCGGGACCGGCAGCTACTGAATAACCCTCATAGGCCGTAAACTCTGTGAAATCTGAAGGGAGTAACATTGATACGTTACCTGTTACTGCCTCAATAAGAGTTATCTCCTCTTTCTCTACTTCCTCTACAACTGTTGTTGTTTCTGTTGTTGTTTCTGTTGTTGTTTCGGTAGTCTCTTCACCGCCGCACGCTGCAACAGAAAAAACCATAACAACAGTTAACATTAGTGCTAAAAATTTCTTCATGATAATATCCTCCGTATTTTATATAATGTTTTGTTAGTATGAGCATATCAAAACTGAAGGGATTGTGCTCATTTGTGACGTGAAATGCTGCTTTTGTGGTGCGAAATGTAGTCTTGGATCTTTAAAGGTTGATAAAAATCTTCAAACTTTTTCCTGTGCATAATAATCCTCTGCGGACGAATAATAGAACTACAAAATCATTTAGGAGGATTGACAATGAAAGCAACAGGAATTGTAAGGCGTATAGATGATCTGGGAAGAATTGTTATACCAAAGGAGATAAGGAGGACGCTCCGCATAAGGGAAAGTGCCCCATCACTGATAACATTGTCACTGTTGGATGAGTTCGGGTTTGCGATGGCGGAGGTGGCAGATAGGGTAAAGGGTACATAAGAATAAGGATGTTTGATAAAGAAAAATGCGATGTAGAAATACATCGCATTTAGTTAACAGTTATTATTTAAAAGTTCAAGCCTGTTTATAAACATAGTATAATCGAGTTCTCTGCCTGAGAACCAGCTTTTTTCGATTTTTGCCATCTGGTTTAAGCCTATTTTTTTTACAGCCTCTATAGCAGCCTCTTTCTGGGTCATGCTGGAAGGCATTACTGTCTGGCAGTTTGCTCCTTCAAGCGTATCATAGGCGTTGAAGGACTGATTGAAGTCCATAAGGGGATGTAAAGAAATGGGTTTATTTGTTTTATTGTCTACAAGTAAGCCCCAGTTGCCCCAATGGCGGTCGGTATTACCGATAAGATAGTCAAGTATGTTCATCATATAATATGAATAGGCATCAAGCTTTAAAATGTATTTTAAAGGATCTGTTTCTTTGTTAGCAGCATATATCTCAAAAGCCTCTCTTGAAACGATAGAATACTCTTTTGATGTCATAATGTTGCTTACAGAAACAACTTCTCCATCATATTCACCTAATGAATAGATGATCTGGTTACAATCAAAACACTGACATATTTTGCTGGCAAGGATCTCATTTTCAACTATCTGTCTGCCACCGTCTTTATATAACTGGAAGTGATCAACATTTCTTATCCATGCTTTAGGATAACAACCATTTGTTGAAAGGTCTTTTGTAAACTCTTTTTCAAGATGACTGTTATGGATAGAAAGGTGTTTACCCCTTAACGAAACATCTACAAATGCATTGTTAAGGTGGTTTTCATATAGATTCACATCGGCAAAAGATATTTTTTCACCTTTGTTACGGACCCAGTATATATCTGTTAAAGAAAGGCATCTGTATGATAAAGCTATATTTGCTCGTTCTTTATCTGTAAATGACTGAGAGGCACCAATGCTATTAAGTATTACCTTAACATACTGACGGTCTAAAGTAAGGATACGGCTGGCACACCAGTACTGGAAGTTTGTGATATTGTTTACAAGGGTATCGATATCGTTATCTGTTTCTTCAAGATAAAGATTAAAAGGCATAAAGCTTTTAAAATATATTTTACAGTGCCCCTGTGTGTCTATCCATGCAACTTTCCTGTCTCCATGCATTATTTCGTATGTAGTTTTCATGCTCCTCACCACCTTTCTAATTATATAGTATAACACGGTTAATAAAATAATATCTACTCTGTTTTGATATCCTTGTCTGTAATATTTTCATCTTTGCCTTTCTTGCTGTTAAGATAAGTATATTCTTATTCTTTAGTGGCTCAAATCTTCTGTCAAAATCGAAATCTATATTGATATTGTGTTTAACAGGTATGTAATAAGCACCGATACTAGTGGTAAGGTATCTGAATCGCCGCGTGCTTTTTTAATGGTGTAAATGATCATATTTTGCATAAAGTTAAAATGTACAAATACATATTGCGATATGTGGAGTTGACTCGGGGGGGGGTATATCAATTTTACTCAAAAAAAAGCTGGTTTATAGAGGGATATTATTGATTATTATGCATTAAAGAAGATATGTATTGTAAAAAAAGACGAAAAAACGCAGATGTGAGATTTTATTGCTTTATTGTGGTAAAATATATTTGTTAATTATATGACAAATGTCACATTTTTAATGAACCAGGAGAGTTTTTTTGTTATGAACGCGGTCAGTAAAAAAAATAAATACAGAGAATATAAAAGGACCATGGCTGCCCTTTTGGTAGTGATAATGGTTTCGGCAGTAATTTTCATCAATCTGTTTACCCATGTGGTAACGATCGTGAGGTATTACGGCGATGCCATGGAGCCATCGCTATCTGACGGGCAGGTTTTAGTTGTGCTTCAAACGGATAATGTGAAGCAGGGCGATATGGCCGCTTTTTATTATAATAATCAGGTGATAATAAGGCGTATTATTTGTGAAGGTGACAACCAGATAACCGTCGAAAAAGATGGCATGGTTGTTATAAATGGAGAACCCTTTGTAGAATCCTATACGAGTAATATGTCCTTGGGACAATGTAATATAGATTTTCCGTATTACATTACACCGGGACATTTTTTTGTTATGGGTGATAACAGAACGATTTCTATGGACAGCCGTCTTAAGGAAATAGGCACTGTTCCTCAGGAGAGAATAATAGGCAAAGTAATCTTTGATATATAAAAAGGAAAGAAAGAATTAAAATGAGAAAGTTCAGAAGACAAAGAAAAAAACCATATATTATATTTTTTATGGCTTTTGTGCTTTTTTGTATGTCTGTCTTTGGTGTTGACTCATCGGTAATTGATGCACTGGCTATGGAGCAGCAGGTACGCTGCGGTAAGGAAGAGCGTATCCACTCAGCTGAA
>SVDG01000099.1 GCA_015057875.1 Lachnospiraceae bacterium
TGATATTTAAAGGCGACGATGTATATCCGGGCAAAAAAGTTTTACCCAAAGGACGCAAACTTACCGCAAGCGATATCGGAGCTCTGGCAGCTATGGGTATAACAATGCTACCCGTTTATTCCCCTGTAACTGTTGGAGTAATCTCCACAGGAGATGAACTTATAGATATATCCGATACCCCCAAAGCAGGACAGATAAGAGACCTTAATTCCTCAATGCTCTGCTTCCTTATGGAAGGCTGTGGCGCAAAAGCTATAAGATATGGATTCTTTAAAGACAGCGAGGAGATACTTTCAAACATCCTTGAAAAAGCTATTAAAGAATGTGATATGGTGCTTATTTCAGGCGGAAGCTCAGTAGGCCTAAAAGATGCAACTACAAAAATAATAGAACAAAAAGGCGACCTTTTATTCCACGGCATCGCAATGAAGCCCGGCAAGCCCACTATACTTGGAAAAGCTGATAACAAACCTATATGGGGACTTCCCGGTCATCCTGTTGCAGCCTTCCTTATATCCCATATATTCGTCCGTCCGCTCCTCTATAGGCTCTCGGGTAAAAACTTCAAAAATATAACTGTTCCTGCAATCCTTACAGAAACCGTAAGTGCAAACCATGGCAGAGCACAGTATACCGGAGTTTTCCTTGAAGAAAAAGACGGCAAACTTTATGCTTCACCTATACGTGGAAAATCAGGGCTTATCACTACCCTCGCCGCATCAGATGGATATTTCGCTATCGACCGCGACTGCGAAGGTATAAAAGAAGGCTCAGTAATAAATGTAACACTGTATTCACTTGATTAGGAGATGAAAAAATGGCATTTGAATACCTTACAAACATCCCACTTGAAAAAGCAAGGGCTGAATATATTGAAACACTAAAAAACAATGGTTTTTCTCCGAAAACAGAAACCGTTGCAGTACATCTTTCATCAGGAAGGATAACCGCCTCTCCTGTTTATGCCGCCATCTGTGCACCTCACTATCCCGCAAGCGCTATGGACGGAATAACTGTTAAAGCAGCATCTACATTCGGTGCAAGCGAAACCACGCCTATAATACTTGGCAAGGACGATTTTATCGTTGTAGATACAGGTGATCCTATACCCGATAGTATGGATGCAGTAATAATGATAGAAGATGTAGTATGGACTGATGACAAGTGCGCTAAAATATTTGCTCCCGCCTCCCCTTGGCAGCATATACGTCAGATAGGCGAAGATATATGTGCAGGAGAAATGATCCTTGCATCAAATATGAAAATAACTCCCTCCGCTGTAGGTGCAATGCTTGCAGGGGGTGTTATGGAAGTCGAGGTTATCAAAAAACCAATTGTCGGTGTTATCCCTACAGGAGATGAGATAGTTCCTCCCACCGCAGATCCTGCACCCGGAGACATAATAGAATTCAATTCATCTATATTTTCCGCAATGGTAAAAGAATGGGGTGCGGAGGCAATAGCCTTCCCTATCGTCCCTGATAAATTTGATAAAATAAAAGAAGCTGTTGAAAATGCCCTTGATAAATGCGATATAGTTATACTTAACGCAGGCTCTTCAGCCGGAAGAGAAGATTTTTCTACAGAAGTTATAAGATCTGTTGGCAATGTACTCTATCATGGCATAGCTATAAAACCCGGGAAACCCGCAATACTTGGATATAAAGAAAACAAGCCCATTCTCGGCGTTCCCGGATACCCTGTTTCAGGTATAATAGTTATAGAACAGTTTATAAAACTTATACTTGAAGAATGGTATGCTTCATCAGAGAAAGGCTATATATATAAAAAAGCCATTCTTGCCCGTACAGTAGTTTCAGGCCTTAAATATGAGGAGTTTGTTCGTGTCCGCCTTGGCATGGTAAACGGCAAGCTCGTGGCTTCTCCTTTAAACAGAGGTAGCGGTGTCGTATCATCATTTATGAAAGCTGACGGTATCCTCGAAATACCACAGGGTGTAGAAGGCTATGAGGCAGGCGAAGAAGTAAATATACGTCTTCTGCGCAATGAAAATGAACTTAGCAATACCCTTGTTGCCATAGGCAGCCACGATCCTCTGCTGGACGAAATAATGGATATGCTCCATTCCTCCGATCCTACAATGTTTATGAGCTCGACCCATACAGGCTCAATGGGCGGAATAATGGCGGTTAAAAGAGGAGAAACGCATATAGCAGGCACTCATCTTTTAGACGAAGCTGACGGAAGCTATAACTATTCATATATCGAAAAGTATTTCCCTAACGGTGGTGTATACCTTGTGGAATGTGTAGAACGTACACAGGGACTTATGCTTAAGAAGGGAAATCCCTTAAACATAAACACTATAAGCGACCTGAAAAAAGACGGTGTGCGCTATGTAAACCGTCAGAAAGGTTCCGGAACACGTATACTCACAGACTATTTATGCAAAAAAGAAAATATAGCATTCTCCGATATATACGGATATGACAGAGAAGAGCTTACTCATACATCAGTTGCCGCACAGATCGCTTCAGATACAGCAGATGCAGGTATGGGCATATATTCCGCCGCAAAGCTTTATGATCTTGATTTTGTTCCTGTATGTATGGAGCAGTATGATCTGCTGATCCCTGAAAGTGCATGGGATACACCAATGGTAAAAAGACTTATAGAAGTGCTTAAAAGTGATGAATTCAGATCCCGCCTTGATTCCCTTGGCGGATATAAGTTAACTAACCCCGGAGAAGTAAGAAGACATTTCTGATATGAAAAAAACAGATGTTATAATTATAGGCGCAGGGCTTTTAGGGTGTTTCACTGCCCGCGCTTTATCAAAAACTACCTTTAACACCCTTGTTTTTGAAAAGAATAACGATGTTTCAACAGGCATCTCAAAGGCTAATTCAGCCATAGTTTATGCAGGTATACACACTACCCCTGACACACTAAAAGCAGAACTATGCGTTAAAGGCTGTATTGAGTTTGATGAGCTTTGCAAAGAACTTGATGTACCCTTCAAACGCTGTGGCTCCATAATGGTATGTTACGGAAAAATTGCTGAAAAAAAGATGCTCGAAAGATATGAGCAGGGCATTAAAAACGGCGTAAGAGGCTTAAAGATACTTACCAAAGAGGAAATACTTTCACTCGAACCATCTCTTTCCGGCAACATCACTGCAGGACTTTTAGTCCCCGATACAGGCACCGTTAACCCATGGGAGCTTTGTATCGCAGCTTATGAAAACGCCAAAGATAACGGTATAAACTTCTGCTTCAATGAAGAAGTGCTTTCGATAGAGCGTATAGATACCGGTTTTATCGTTAAAACCAACAAAGAAACATACTTGACCCGCGCAATAGCAAACTGTGCAGGGCTTTATGCAGATAGTATCCATTCACTTGTTGAAGACACACCTGTAAAAATAGAAAAAAATGGGGCAGATTATGTTGTTTTTGATACCTCAGCAGCCCCTTTCCCAAGCCATATAGTTTTTCAGGAAAAGGATAACGGTAAGGGTATTACCCTTATACCAACCGTTGACGGAAATATACTCGCCGGCCCTACGGAACGTCCGTCATATGAAAAAGAAGATTATTCTACTACAGAAGATGGCTTAAAAGAGATACATTCGCTTTTAAATGAACTTATACCTTCTCTGTCTACTGATAAAATAATACGCTCCTACGGCGCAACAAGACCAAATCCATATTTTGCCGATAAAAAAGATAAATCCATATATGGTTTCACAGTAATAGCTTCTGATGGTCTTTTCAGCCTTATAGGTATAAAAACACCGGGGCTTACCTGTTCCAAAGGATTAGGTGAAGTCATGGCAGATCATATTTGCGACTTCCTTGGCAATACTGAAAAAAACACGTCATATTCCCCTGTGCGCAAAGGCATAGTTCATGTAAACAAAATGGACATAAAAGCCAGAAATGAGCTTATAAAAAAAGACCCCGCCTACGGCGAGATAGTGTGTAAATGCAGACAAATAACAAAAGGCGAGATAACAGAGGCTATAAGACGTGGTGCAACTACACCCGAAGGCGTTAAGCGCCGCATCGGCACATCTATGGGACGATGCCAGGGAAGCAGATGCACACAAAAAATAGCAGATATAATTTCAGAGGTCATAAATGAAAAAATATGATGTTTTAATAATTGGCGGAGGTGCTGCAGGCATGACCGCCGCATACACCGCTTATAAAAAAGGTGCAAAGGTATTGCTTGCAGACGAAAATACCGCCTTAGGTGGCATACTTAATCAGTGTATCCATAATGGGTTTGGTCTAAGCTATTTTAAAGAAGACCTGACAGGCACAGAGTATGCAAACCGTCTTATAAGTCTGCTAAAAAAAACAGACGTGAAAATTATGACTGAAACTACCGCGCTTAAAATAACAGCAGATAAGCGCGCTTTGTTAAGCAGCACAAACGGTTTGGAAGAGGTTTGTTTCGACCATCTTTTTCTTACTACCGGCTGTATAGAAAAAACCATAGGCTCTCTTCCTGTCGCAGGAACAAGACCAAATGGCATATATACTGCAGGAGAAGCACAAAAGATGATAAACATCGACCATAAGGATATAGGTGACGATATAGTTATTTTAGGCAGTGGCGATATAGGTCAGATAATGGCAAGGCGTTTTAAGATACTTGAAAAAAACGTAATCGCCATGATAGAACAAAACGATCATTTGGGCGGTCTTAAGCGTAACCACGAAAGATGCATAGAGGCATATAACATACCCGTTATACTTAACTCCACTATATGCGAAATAACCGGTCACCCTGACATTACCGGTATCTGGATAAAGAATACTGTCAACAACGAAAAGTCCTTTATCCCTTGTAAAACTCTCGTTACAGCCATAGGCCTTATCCCCGACCAAAGCCTTATTGAAGACTTTGAAATCATTCCCAACTGGATAACTTTATGCGGAAACTGCGACTATGTACAT
>SVDG01000100.1 GCA_015057875.1 Lachnospiraceae bacterium
CCCCTGCCTTAAGCCCTCTTTCCTGCAGAAGGGTACCCATACCTCCGTCAAAAAACAATATCCTTTTTCCCAAAATATCCTTTAACAATGTATTTCAATCCCTTCTATAGGGGCAGTCGGTTTTTTTACACATCTCACACCCCGAAATGATACACCTGTCATCCTTATCACTTATACCCATTATTGCCGTTACCGATTTTGACGGAACAAGCATAAGCCCTTCTGTTACGGTAAGGCCTATCTTTTTATGGCAATCGAGTATATTCATAAAATCCTTCTGGTGGCTTATATCAAAATCTCCATATCCGGGGCTGAACCTCGGCCTTAAATTATACCCTTTTTGCTTAAGATCTTCGCATATTTCATCGCAGTAGCGCTCGATCATAGCCGTAGCTAGAGCATCTGCAATAACCGCCATAGGCATATCAGTTTTTGAAAACCTTCGCAGCAGCATATCCACACCCTGCCCGAGGGTAGCCGCCATAAAAATGACCCTTTTACACCCCGCAAGGTTTTTTGAAAGGTTACGGCTTTTAATAGCGATACCGCCTGTTTTTATAACACCATTTTTCATCTCGGCATCACATTCATAAATAACGCTTTTAGGCATAATGATCTTTTTAAGCGCATCATAACACTCATAAAGCTTTTTATTAACTTCCTCATCAGCTTCGCTCCTGCCATATCCAAGGTATCTCAAAGCCTCTTTAAAAACATCCATAGTATCAGCTCTTATTTAAGTATTTCCGAAAGATTTTTCATAATGCTTTCTGCAATTTCGGGTTTATTCATAGAATAAACGTGAATGCCGTTCACACCATTGGCAATAAGGTCTATTATCTGCTCTGTTGCGTACGCAATACCCGCCTGTTTCATAGCAGCCGTATTGTTGCCGAAACGGTCAACTATGGCTTTGAACCTTGAAGGAAGATATGTTCCCGATAATTTACATATCCTGTCTATCTGTGCACTGTTTGTAACAGGCATTATACCTGCAAAAACAGGTACGGTTATTCCTTTTTCTCTTATCCTGTATAAAAAATTATATAAAATATTGTTATCAAAAAACATCTGTGTGGTCAGAAAATCAACACCGCTATCCACTTTCTGCTTAAGGTTCAGTATATCCTCGGCCTTGTTTGCACTTTCCGTATGTCCCTCGGGATAGCAAGCAGCACCTATACAGAAATCCCCGCAATTTTTAATGTCCTCAACAAGCTCATAAGCATACATATATCCGTCTTTTAACGGAAACCTTGAGCCCTCGGGTATATCTCCCCTTAAGGCAAGTATATTTTCTATACCAGCCTCCTTTATTTCATCAAGCACAGCCTTAACTTCTTTTTTTGTTGATGAAACACAGGTAAGGTGTGCTATGGTATCAACGCCTGTATCTTTAAGCTCTTTTGCTATTTTAACCGTATTTTTACTTGTTCCTCCGCCTGCACCATAGGTAACACTCATAAAATCAGGCTTAAGATATGCTATCTCCTTTGCCGCCGCAAGTACGTTTTCGTATGCATCATTTGTTTTTGGAGGGAACACCTCAAAGGATATTGTTATTTTGTTATCTGCCAATTTATCTGTAATTTTCATTTTTATCCACCTCTTTAAAATAATATTATACATAGGCCATCAAAAAATTACAACAAATTAAAGTGTTAAAGGCTGTAAAGTGTTGGATTTTGCGTTATAATAACCTTATAAACCCAAAAGGAGAGCCCTATGGATACTTTTTATATTGATGATTTAAAACTTAAATATGATTATAAAAAAATAATAGCCGAACAGGATATAGAACCTTTATATAGCGGCTATACCCTTGAAGAAACCTCTTTTGAAACAAGTGACGGCAAAAAGCTTATTACCTATATAGCCCGTCCCATAGGCTGCACTGAGCCCCTGCCTGTTATTTTAAGGCGTACGCCCTATGGTATTAAAAGCCTGAGATTTTTCTTTGAAATGAGCCTTTACGGATATATATGTATCTCACAGAACTGCCGTGGCTCTTTCGGGAGTGAGGGTGAATTTATCCCCGGAATAAATGAAAAGCAGGATACTCTTGAAACTATCAAATGGATAAAGACCCTTAATGGCTTTAACGGAAAAATGGCTATGTGTGGTGCATCATATCTTTCCATGGAGCAGTGGCAGATAGGTGACTGTGCACCGCCTGAATTAAAAACACTTTATCTTGAATTTTATAACCCCTACCGCTACATACAGCTTTACACAAAGGGTATGTTCCGCCTTGAGGCCTACGCAGGATGGACAAGCTATAACGCAGGGGTAAAGGGAAGCAAAGACCTGTACGATAGGGCTGTAAAGCATATACCCCAGTATACTATGGATGAAGATGTTTTAGGCACGCACCTTGACTGGTATCGTGACTGGGTATCCCACCCTTATCCCGATGCACCTATATGGCACGATATGCCCTGGTCACACCTTGAAACCATGCCCCAAAAGCTTGATCTTCCCGTTTTTATGCACTGCGGATGGTACGATCCACATCTTGAGGGAATGCTTAAGGCATATAAAAACATACGTCCCGAAATACGCGAAAAAAGCGTGCTTTTTATAACACCATGTAACCACAAAGGCACCCTTTCATCAGACGTAGACCTTAAAAATGCCTTTGACCTGACAGGAAAAAGATTTGTTAAAAGCAAACTTGCGTGGTTCGGGTATATGCTTAAAGATGAGCCTCTGGCTGATCATTTTTTACCAGGAAAAGCAACTGTATATGTCATCGGAGACGAAAAATATATAAACACCGACTGGGCCCATATAAAAACAGGAGAAAGATCCTTTTTCCTTAATACAGATGATCTCTCATTAGATACTGCTGAAAATAAGGCTTCGTGTTCACTTAGCTTTACCTATGACCCCAAGCACCCCGTACCTACCCACGGAAGCGAAGTCATTATGACAGACTATATGTATAACGGCAACGATAGATACCACGGCATACGCCTCCAGGAAAAAAACACAAGAGAAGATGTTTTGTCTTTTACGTCCCTGCCGCTTGAGGAGGATATAACGATAACAGGGTCATCTTTAAAACTTAAAGTATCAACAACTGCAGAAGATACCTCCTTTACCGCAAAGCTTTGTATAGTTAAAGCCAATAAGACTTATCACCTGAGGGAAAGTATAACAGCCCTCTCCTTTGAGCATAAAAACTATAAAGCAGGCGATATTGTAGAGATAAATATTGATTTTTACCCTATAGCAGTAAATTTAGGTGCAGGCGACAGCATAAGGATAGATATTTCATCATCCTCATTCCCTGCCTATCCCGCTCACCCCAACACCAAGGGACTGTGGAGCAAGGAAACAGAACCCGTTTGTGCAAAGCAGACTATATATGGCGGAAAGCTTACATTTAAAACATTATAATAAAAAGCAGTATGGTAAATCACCATACTGCTTTTTTTATTTTACGATTACAGAAACTCCATCAGGGATGACCGCAACAGAGGGTCTTTCCTTTCCAAGTATCTCCTTCGCCCTTTTAAGGGCATCATTTACATCCTTTGCCGGCACCATCCTTAATGTTTTTACCATCTCCTCAGGCATATCCGATACCATTATAACCGTTGATTTAAGAAGTATCCTTGCAAGGATCTGGCTTTCCCATTGGTCAACAATGGTCTCCTCCATAGGTATTGCAAGAAACTCATCCATTATCTGCCTTACGCTTTTTTCGTTATCAAAGGTATCGTAAAAGCTCTGTCCGCCATGTCCGTCATTGCATCTTGAAAGCTCTATTACAACTCCGCCCTCGTTCACGGCTACCTCTGCCGCTGTCATGCTTTTTACTGACTGATATGCATTCTGGTCAAGAGGGTATCCGCCGTTTGTTGTAATTACTATATCGCTTTTTGTAACATCTATACCCGCAAGCTCTTTAACAAAAGCACAGCCCTCCTCGTGAGCCTTTTCAATGTCTCCCGAATAGCAGGCAATAATATTTTTATCCGCATCTATAACAACATTGACGATAAACGCAAGGTTTGCTTTTTTGCCAGCATATATCATATCCCTGTGGATAGGATTGCCTTCAAGTACGCCCGCCCTTGAATTTTTATCCGCAATAAACTTTGAGCAATGGTTTGCAAGTACCGTAGTCCTTGATGCAACTCCTGGAAGCACACTCTTTCTTCCACCCGAAAATCCTGCAAAAAAGTGAGGCTCAATAAAACCCTCCGCAACAAGAAGATCTGCATCAACAGCAACCTTGTTTATTATAAGCCTTCCACCGGAAGGAAGTATGCCAAGATCAGCCATATTTTCATCGTCACAGTCATGGATAACGATTTTTTCGCTTTTAACTATATCCTCGCCGAATTTGCCTATAAGCTCTTCCTTTGTTGTTTCCCTATGGCAGCCTGTTGAGATAAGTATGGTTATATCCGCATCAGGATTTCCCTCTCTTATTTCTTTAAGCATAGCAGGCATCATAAATTTGCTCGGCACAGGACGAGTATGGTCACTTGCTATTATAACAATGTTCTTTTTGCCCTTTGCCAGCTCCTTAAGCCTCGGTGAACCTATGGGGTTTTCAAGGCTTTTAATAACTATCTCCTCCTGAGGAAGCTCGTTTTTAAATTTGTGCGCATCGGATACAAATTCGCCATTAAACAAAAATTCGTTTTCATCTATATCAACTGTCATTTTTTCTTTTCCGTAAGGAAGGGGTATGCTTATCATTCTTTTCTCTCCTTAAAGCTCAGATTTTTATATTTTTACTTTAAAACCAATTTATCTTCAGGTCAATGCTTTTTATATAAAGAAAAAAGGCTTGGATTAAATCCAAGCCTTGAATCGAGGCGACGAGATTCGAACTCACGACCTCTACATCCCTAATGTAGCGCTCTAACCAAACTGAGCCACGCCTCGTAACAAATCGTACTATAGTATA
>SVDG01000101.1 GCA_015057875.1 Lachnospiraceae bacterium
AGAAAGGATAGACTCTCTTCAGGAGGATTTTGAAAAACGTAGTAAAAAGATATCTTCAAGTAACCCAGGATTTAAACTGAAGATAAAAAATAAAAAGCATTGACATGGATATATGCCAATGCTTTTTGTTATTTAAAGCTCAATTTCTATTCCTACAGGGCAATGGTCTGAGCCCATTATTTCTGAACGGATAAAGGCTTCTTTTATTTTGTCTTTGATGCTGTCGGATACAACATAGTAGTCGATACGCCATCCCGCGTTGTTTTTTCTTGCATTAAAACGATAGCTCCACCATGAATATGCCCCTGTAACATCGGGGTAGAGGAAACGGAAGGAATCTGTAAAACCGCTTGATAAAAGTTCTGTCATTTTTCCTCTTTCTTCATCTGTAAAGCCTGCGTTCCTCCTGTTTGTGGAAGGATTTTTAAGGTCTATCTCGTTATGGGCAACGTTAAGATCCCCGCAAAGCACAACCGGCTTTTTCTCGTTAAGCTTAAGAAGATATGCTCTGAAGTCATCCTCCCATTCCATCCTGTAATCAAGACGGGCGTTTTTATCCTGTGAATTGGGTACGTATGCTGTAACATGGTAGAAGCTATCAAATTCAAGAGTTATAACTCGTCCCTCATGGTCGTGCTTGTCTATCCCTATACCGTAGCTTACGGATAAGGGTTCTTTTTTTGTGAAAGCGGCAACACCTGAATAGCCTTTTTTTTCTGCATAGTTCCAGTAGCCATAATAGCCCTCGGGAGCAAAATCTATCTGTCCCTCCTGAAGCTTTGTTTCCTGGAGTGAGAAAATATCGCAATCCTCGGACAGGAAATATTCATAAAAGCCTTTGCCCATACAGGCACGAAGACCGTTTACATTCCAAGAAATAAATTTCATATTGTTCTCCTTTTAATCAAATTTCACAAGCTCTATACCCGATTCGTTAAGTATGCTCATTGAAAGCTCATCGGGATAATCTCCTCTGTATACGATCTTTACTATGCCTGCGTTTATTGCCATTTTGGCACAGATAACACAGGGTTGAAGGGTAACATACATTGTTGCACCCTTTGTGCTGATGCCGAGATTTGCGGCCTGTATTATTGCATTCTGTTCTGCATGGAGAGCACGGCAAAGTTCATGGCGCTGGCCAGAAGGGATATTTAACTGTTCGCGCTTACAAAAGCCCATTTCGGTACATTCCTTAAGCCTTGAAGGGGCACCGTTGTAGCCTGTTGTTATTATTCTGTTGTCCTTTACTATTACTGCACCTACCTGACGTCTTAAGCAGGTGGATCTTGTTTTAACTATTTCTGCTATCTGCATAAAATATTCGTCCCAGCTTGCTCTCATAATGATGCCTCCTTTGTTTTTTTAGATTATAGCATAATAATCTTATATAAAAAATAATTTTTATGGAAAAATAAAAAGACCTTTCGGCCTTTTTACTTTAAGGTAATATTATTTTTTTGCCGTAATATATACGGTCGGAGTTTTCTATGTTATTTTCTGCCATTATGGCGGTTATCATAGAATCGTCACCATAGAATTTACGGCTTATGTAGCTTAGGCTATCACCTTTTTCGACTACATAGTATTCGGGGATGTCATTTGTTTTTGCTTCGTCAGTTTCTGATACACCGACTTCTCCATCAGGATTGTCGGAGGAGGAGGCAGCAGATGTGGAAGAGGGTGGAGTATCGTTTTCAGGCATGGGAGCAAAAACGGTGACAGTATCGCTGTTTTGTAAAATATGGCTTGAGTTAAGCTCAGTTTCGAGATTATGTATACGCTCGCTGTGATTCATTACGTTAAGGCATATCATAATACAGCTTGCACAGAGTATGGAGCTGACAAAGCCGAGAACAGCAAACTTCCTTTTCTGATTTTCGGAGGAGGAACGCTTTTTTAAACGGTTTCGGCCTACAGAGGCAGGGTCGTTAAAGTTTTCCACTGCCTCCTTTGGCTTAAGGAAAGAAAGTAAACCGCTTTTTTCATTATCCTCTTCCTGAGGGATAAAACGGGGTTCTTTTTTTCTTACAAGACGGTTGTCCTCCATATAGTTTTGCATGGGCTCATTGTTGTCGTAATAAATAAAATATCCTTTTGCGGCACAAAGACGGTCGCTTTCGCCGTTTCTTATGTAGAAGGTGTCTGTTTTTTCGGCAGGGTCTATTATATAAAGCACCTGATGGTCGTTAGGAAAATATTTGTTGTGATAGGTTTCGTCCTTGCCCATTAAAAATGAGCCAAAGCCCGGCTGTGTATGTACCCAGCCCAATATTTCGCAGTCGCTGAAGTATTTGTCCTTTGACTGTTTTATATAGTTCCAGCTTTCGTTTGTGAATGATGCACTCCCACGCTCGGAATTTATCTCTCTTCCCTGTATAAAGCCGTTTATAATAAGTACACTGCGGCCTGAATTAAAAATATGTTTTCCTACAAGCACTCCAAGCTTTTCCTTGCTTCCGCCAAGCTTTGCATATTGGTTAAGGTATGTGTAAACATAGTCTTCTACATATATCCTCATATCGTTTTCAACTGCACCTATTTGTTTTATACTCTCTGGTATAACAGATGGTGTTTTTATTTTTAATGCTGTGTTTTCAGGCATAAAAGCTCCTCCTTTTGCATATAATAATATTTTTTTATTTAAAACAAATATATCAAAGGAGTTATGTCACTATTTATCAAAAAAAGAAGGGCGCAGCATAGTTTTATAAACAAATTAAGACAAAAAAATAAGACCGCCATAAAGCGGTCTTTAAATTTGATATTAAAGCTCTGATGTACAGTGAGGGCATCTTGTAGCTTCGATATTGATCTCTGTTTTGCAGAAAGGACAAACCTTTGTTGTGGGTGCTTCAGGCTCAGCAGGTACTTCCTCGGGTTTCTTTTTAAGGCCTGTTATGACCTTGAGCATAACAAAAACAACAATAGCGATAATAATGAAGTCGATTATCTGCTGGATAAATGTGCCGTATTTGATAACGCCGCTGCCTGCAGCTAAAGCCTCATCAATAGTTGCGTATGTATTGCCGTCTGTTGCGTGGAAAAGAGTTGAGAAGTTAACGCCTCCCATAAACATACCAATAACAGGCATAACAACATCATTAACAAGAGATGTAACGATCTTTCCGAAAGCACCGCCAATGATAACGCCGACTGCCATGTCAACAACATTGCCCTTAACGGCAAAGGCTTTAAATTCTTCCAATGTATTTTTAAGACTCATTTTGTATCCTCCCGTAAAAATAATTGTGTAATAATGTAATTATATCACAAAGAGTGCGTATTACAATAAAAATATATTGATATTAAGCGTTTTTAAAGTGATAATATAATAAAAAACATACTTACGGAGGTATGGTTATGGATAAAAAATTTTTTGAAAACAATAGAAGAAAGGTGTTCGCGAGAATGGATGAAAACTCCGTAATGGTGCTTTTTTCGGGAGAGGCTCCGGCAAGAAGCGGGGATAGCCTTTATAGCTTTTTTGTTAACAGAAACTTTTTTTATGTTACAGGTGCAGACAGGGACAAAATGATATTCCTTGCTCATAAATCAGATAATGAGGAGAAGAGCATATTGTTCATACCCCGAACTAACGGTCAGATGGATAGGAGAGAATATGACTGCTGAAGAAGCGGTGGCCGTGTCAGCAATAGCGGATATACGGTATATAGATGAATTTGAAAGCGAGCTTAAAAAACATACAGATAGTGTAAGTATCGTTTATATCGATATGGACGATAAATTTGACAGACCTTATTCAACAAAGGGACTTCGCTTTGGTGCAAGGCTTAAAAACAGGTATCCGGACATTGAACTTAAGGACGCACAGGATATATTTGCTACTTTAAGACAGATAAAAGAAGCTGAAGAAATAGAGCTGATGAAAAAAGCTATAGATATAACAAAGAGTGGGATCTACTCTATGATGAAAAATGCAAGACCCGGAATGATGGAGTACGAAATAGAGGCGTATTTTGATTATGAGCTTAAAAGAAATGGTGTTAAAGAACCTGCCTTTACTACCATAGCTGCGGGTGGAGAAAATGCAACCGTATTACATTATGAGGACAATAACTCCATAGTTAAAGATGGCGATATGATACTTTTTGACCTTGGTGCTGCCTGGGGAAATTACAGCGCGGATATAACAAGAACATTCCCTGTAAACGGGAAATTTACTGACACACAAAGAGATCTTTACAATATGGTGCTTGAAGGACAGAAGCTTGTGATAGATATGATACGTCCGGGTATACCCTTTGCTGAACTTAATAAAACTCTCAGGGAATATTATGTTGAGGAAATGGGAAAAAGAGGCTTTGTAAAAAATGATGAGGAGCTTAATGAATATTATTTCCACAGTGTAAGCCATCATCTTGGCCTTGAGACCCACGATGTTGGAAGCCGTAACGGTCTTCTTGAAGAAGGAATGGTAATAACTGTTGAGCCGGGTATATATATTAAAGAGCTTGGCATAGGCATAAGGATAGAGGACGATGTGCTTGTTATAGCTGACGGCTCGGAGGTATTGTCAAAGGACATAATAAAAGAAGCAAGAGATATAGAAAGATTTATGTGCGGTGAGTAAAATGAAGGAATTTGAGCTTTATGCTCCTCTTAAAGAACGGTTTGAGAAGTCGGGGTATGCCGTAAGGGGAGAGGTCAAAAACTGTGACCTTGTGGCAGAAAAAGACGGACACTTTGTGGTAGTTGAAATGAAAACGGCTTTTAACCTTAAGCTTGTTTATCAGGCCCTTGAAAGAAAGCGTCTTGCACAGGAGGTACGTATGTATACCAAGGCCC
>SVDG01000102.1 GCA_015057875.1 Lachnospiraceae bacterium
GCCTTATCCTTCTCGGTGGAAACTGTCCTCAGGTACTCATTAACATTTTCCCATTCCCAGCCATAATTAAGTATCATTCCTGTTCCTGCATTTATTACGCCGTCACTTACAACAACAAGCTGCGTTTCTGTATCCATATAGAAATTACTTTCAAGGATTTTTCTTCCGTTTATTTCACGGCAGGTCTTTTCAACAGGAACATCCTCGCCATTTTTGTGGAGAAAAAACTCAGGCCCGTCAAATTCGGCAACATATACGTGTCCGTTATTTTTAGCCTTTATCATCGTAAAGGTAGAATAAGCTATCTCTCTTTCATTACATACGGGCAGAGTGTTTATTATGGTATCTATCGTATCCTCTATACTTGTTCCCTCTTTAAGCATAGTTACAGCTATTTTCGCCGTAAGTGTAGCAAGGATATTGGCTTTAACACCACTTCCTAATCCGTCTGATAGAACAAATATCTTGTATTTAGGAAGATTTATCTGTTCAATATGGTCTCCGCATAGCTCTTCACCATATTTTTTAAGGCTTCGGTATGAGCAGTCTACATAGTACACTTTACTCACCCTCTTCCATAACAACATCCTTAAGCTTATTAAGCGCTATCTTTGTTTCAGCAGTTGTTTCACCAAGAAGACTTGCTATCTCATGGGCTACTCTCATCTGCTTATCAATGACATTCTGGGCTATGTCAACCGTCTTCATCCTTAAATCGTCAAGCTCCTGCCTTCTTTTTTCATCCTCTGTTATATCCTGCATAGTTATGATTACTTCTTTCTCCTTCTCAAGATAAACAACAGTTTCAAGAGCAATTATTCCATAAGGATTAAGCTTTACCTTTTTGTTTAAAACATCTTTTCCTGTTTCGATCACATTTACAAAGTCATCGTCATCAAGGATTATGCTTATGGGTTTTCCGTAAGAAAACTCGTGACTTATCTGGAATGCCTTTTCTGCAGCCGGATTAAATCTTTTTATATTAAGCTTTTCGTCTGTTACAAATATCATATTCCTTGAATTAAGGAATATCGTATCTGTCATTTTTTCAGCCCTTTCCCTCATATATGGCATACACATCTCTATTTCAGCCATTCCCTCAAAAACAGCCTGGCTTTTTTCTCTGCAGGTGTTATATCCACAGGCTCCGCAATTAAGCTCATCGCTTCTTTTATGTTTACCCATAGCCGAAAGGATAGTTGCTATTTCCTCTTCATTTGCCTTAAGTCTGTCAATAGAATCATCTTTAAACGAACAGCTAAGATCAAGCTCATCCCAGTTTATATTATCGTTTATGCCACCCTCAAGGTTTGCTGCATATTTTTTAAGTTTCTGTCTTCTGCAGTAAATATCCTTGGAATGCTGAGGAATAAATGGTCCGTTAAGGCAGGATTCATGACAGGCAGAAATACCTACATAGCTCTTTTCAAGGGTTCCCTCTTCCATGCTTGTAAACAGGTTTTTAACATGGTCAAGCCCATAAATACTTAAAGCATCATAGCCGTTTTCACGTATAAGGCGTGTCATATCCTTCCACATATCGCCTGAAATAGAGTAGTTTCGTCCTGTTCTTTCAGGCCTTCTGTCAGGAAGCTCAGGATCAATGTTTTCATAGTCTATGAAATTCCATTTGAGCATTTTTATTATTTCAGGGAATGTTATATGAGCATCTATAGGATGATCCTCAGCCGAGGATATTTCATATTTACGCCCAAGGCAGGGCCCAATATATACCGTAAAGCAATCCCTATCCTCTTTTTTTATAGCCTTGCCTATGGCAAGCATGGGACTTACGATAGGGATAAGATACTGAATAAGCTCGGGATGGTATTTCTGTATAAACAGATATACCGTAGGACAGGTGCTGCTTATTATATATTTTTTCGTTTCTGCATTATCGATTATGTAGTTTTTATATTTCTCTTTTAATATTTCCGCGCCAACTGCATTTTCCTGAACAGAGCTGAAGCCAAGCTTTTTAAGAGCGGCAACAAATCTGCCGGGTTCGTCAAAAACGCCAAGATAAGAAGAATCAAGGCAGGCAACAACTCTTATGCCTTCCTTGATCGCATTGATAACTTTTTCTATATCGTTTTCGACATTTCGTGCATTTTTCGGACATACAACGAAGCATTGCCCACAGGCAATGCATCTGTCCTCATCTATCTCTGCTTTGTTGCCTCTGAACCTTAAAGCTTTAACAGGACAGACTCTTATACACTTGTAGCAGTTTTTGCAGTCATTAACCGTAAAATTAAAAAGTCTCATAAAAATACCAGCTTTCTTTATACGCTTAAACTACAATTATTTTCTAATATATCCCTTATTTACCGAATCGGCTATAAGGTTTTCAAGCCAGTTTTTAATATCCTCAGGCCCGTTAAGTGCTACCTCGCATCTTTTCCGTACCTGATGCTCATAAATACCATGCTCCTGCCATGCCCTTCCGTCAGTTGCATAGTTGAGCATTATAGGCTGTATTCTATCAAGAATCGCACAGAAATTACCTTCACGGGTGTTTTTAGCCTCAAATTCAAGCCACAGGTCCTTATACTCCTTAGCCTGATCCTCGGGTAAAAGCGAATATATTTTTTCTGCCGCTTCCATCTCCCTCTGCTCCTTTGTTGCGTTTCCCGCATCATCATAGCAATAGGTATCTCCTGCATAAATCTCAATAATATCATGCATAAGCATCATTTTCATAACCTTGAGCACATCTACATCAGGGTCAAAATATTCTGCAAGTATAAACGCCATTATAGCTGTGTGCCAGCTATGCTCTGCATCGTTTTCCTTACGTTTTCCGTCAGACAAATATGTCTGACGGAAAATAGTTTTTGCTTTATCGATCTCAAGGATAAATTCCATCTGTTTTTCAAATCTTGATTTATCCATTTTATCACCTTATTTTATACCGATATCTTTTCTGAAGTGTTTTTTATCAAAGTCAACAAGCAAAACTCCCTTATATGCTTTAACAATAGCCTCATCAAGAGTTTTACCAACACCTGTTATACCAAGAACACGTCCGCCGTTTGTTACAAACTTGCCATCCTTTAAAGCTGTGCCTGCATGGAAAGCGATAAGGTCATTTGTTGCTTTAACATAGTCAAGACCTGTTATTTCATAACCCTTCTCATAGCTCTGAGGATATCCGCCTGATGCAAGGATAACACAAACAGCCGCATTGTTGCTCCACTCTATTTCAATTTCATCAAGAGTACCATCTATACAATGCTCCATAATATCTATAAGGTCTGTTTTAAGTCTGGGTAAAACGACCTGTGCCTCGGGGTCACCAAAGCGGGCATTATACTCAATAACTTTCATGCCTTTTTCTGTAAGCATAAGACCGAAGTAAAGAACACCTTTAAACTCTCTTCCCTCTTTAGCCATAGCATCAACTGTAGGCTGGAAGATAGTTTTCATACAGTCTTCAGCTATCTCGTCTGTATAAATACGGCTGGGAGAAAATGTTCCCATACCGCCTGTATTAAGACCTTTATCGCCATCAAGAGCTCTCTTATGGTCCTGTGCTGAAACCATGGGTTTAACAGTTTTTCCGTCACAGAATGAAAGAACTGATATTTCCTGACCTGTTAAGAACTCCTCGATAACAACCTTGTTGCCTGAGGCACCAAATTTTTTGTCTACCATTATCTCTTTAAGACCGTCAAGGGCTTCCATAAGAGTGTTACAGATGATAACACCTTTACCAAGAGCAAGTCCATCTGCTTTTAAAACGATAGGAAGATCCTGGTCCTTTACATAAGCCACAGCAGCATCATAGTTATCAAATGTCTCATATTTTGCTGTAGGGATACCGTATTTTTTCATAAGCTCTTTTGAGAAAGCTTTACTTCCCTCAATGATAGCCGCATTTTTTCTGGGGCCGAAAACTCTTAAGCCTTCTGCCTCAAATGCATCAACAATACCTGCCACCAGAGGATCATCCATACCTATAACAGTAAGATCGATAGCATTTTCTTTTGCAAAAGCAACAAGCTTATCTATTTCCATAGCTGCAATGGGTACACAGATAGCGTCCTCGGAAATACCGGCATTACCGGGTGCACAGTATAATTTATCTATTTTTTCGCTCTGTAAAAGTTTCCAGACGATGGCATGCTCTCTGCCGCCGCTGCCTACAAGTAAAACATTCATTTGTCAGATCCTCCTCACAACATTGCCGTCAACCTTTATAGCTCCGTCAGCAAAGAGCTTGACAGCCTCGGGATAAATGATCCACTCGGCCTGCTCCATAACCCTCTTCTGGAGTGTTTCAGGTGTATCGTCCTCTTCTATAGCTACAGCCTTCTGTAAAATTATAGGGCCGGCATCGGTTTCCTCTGTTACAAAATGAACAGTTGCACCTGTTACCTTAACTCCCTTTTCAAGGGCTGCCTCGTGCACTTTAAGTCCATAAAATCCATCTCCGCAGAAAGAAGGGATGAGTGCAGGATGGATATTAAGTATTTTATTTTTATAAGCCGCTACAAATTCTTCTCCGATAACTACCATAAAACCTGCCATAACAATAAGACCACAGCCAAAGCTCTCAAAATGTTTAATGAGGGCCCTTTCATAATCTCCCTTTTCGGTGTAGTCCTTTTTTCTTATAACAGTTCCGTCAATGCCGTATTTGGCTGCCCTTTCAAGAGCAAAAGCATTGGGATTGCTGCTTACTACGGTAACTATCTTTGCATTATCTATGTAACCGCTTTCAATAGCATCTATAATAG
>SVDG01000103.1 GCA_015057875.1 Lachnospiraceae bacterium
CCGAGTCATGGCCAGTGGGTGGGGACTGGAAGGTGAGCAGGAACCACCAGGCACAAAGGGAAAGGGGCCTTTGTGTTGAGACCCTTCAGGAAAGACTTAAAGAGGGCGATAGAGTGCTTGATATAGGAAGCGGAAGCGGTATCCTTTCTATCGCATCACTTCTTTTAGGTGCAAAGGAGGCCGATGCCATAGATATCGATCCCAATGCGGTGGATACAGCCTATTCAAATGCCGCTATGAACGGCATAGGCAAGGAAACTTACCACGTTATAAGCGGAAACGTCCTTGGCGATGAGACGATACACAACGGCTATAAGGGACAGGGATACGATGTTGTTGTTGCAAACATCGTGGCGGATATAATAGTTGCCCTTTGTGACCTTGTGCCGGAATATATCAGAAAAGGCGGAACATTCATCACATCAGGTATAATCGTTCCCCGCCTTGAGGATGTTAAAGAGGCTATGGCAAGCCATGGCTTTGAGGTAGTTGACGTTAAAACAGATAAGGACTGGGCAATGGTCTGTGCCCTTTACAGAGGATAATAAAAATGCCTAAATTTTTTTCAACAGAGCTTACGGGGGATATCTTCACCCTCGATAGTGACGATTCAAAACATATAAAAACTGTGCTTCGTGCAGAAATTGGAGAAAGGATCACAATATGCGACTGTAACGGCTATGATCATCTTTGCGAGATAGAAGAGCTTGGCAAAAACGTAACAGCCCGTGTAATTGAAAAAACAGTGTGCGAAAGTGAGGCCGCTAAAAACATCGTGCTTTTTCAGGGTCTTCCCAAGGGCGACAAAATGGAAAGCATAATACAGAAATGTGTTGAGATAGGTGTTAATGCTTTTGTTCCCGTTGCCTGCGAAAGAAGCATAGTTAAAATAGATAAAAAAGAGGAAAAGAAGATCCAGAGATGGCAGAAGATATCACTTTCTGCCGCAAAGCAGAGCGGAAGAGGGATCATCCCTGCCGTTTTAAATCCTATGACATTTAAAAACGCTGTTTTATATGCCAAGGACTTTGATATGGCACTTATCCCCTACGAGAAGGAAAAGGAGAGGGGAATAAGAGAGGCCATAAAGGGGTTTGATGGTAAAAGCATTGCCGTATTCATCGGCCCGGAGGGAGGCTTTTCCGAGGACGAGATAGCCTTTGCCACAGAAAACGGAGTAATGCCCATAACCCTTGGCAGAAGGATCTTAAGAACAGAAACAGCAGGCCCTGTTACAGCGGCTGTGCTGCTTTATGAGCTTGATTAAAAGGAAGGTATAATATGATTTATTTTGATAACGCCGCAAGCACAAAACCTGCGGAAAAGGTCATAGAGGTAATGGTTGAAAGCATGCGTACTCTTTATGCTAACCCCTCGGCACAGACTATTGTGGGCTTTAATGCGGAAAAAAGGATAAAAGAGGCCAGAAAGGTTTTTGCCGATATAATAAACTCTAAGGACGATGAGATATATTTCACATCGGGTGGAACAGAGGGCGATAACTGGGCGCTTTTTGGCACAGCGGAGGGCTATAACCGAAGCGGAAAGCACATTATAACAACAACTATAGAGCATGCGGGTATAAATAGTCCTTGCGAGAAGCTTGAAAAAATGGGCTATGAGATAACCTATCTTAAGGTTGACGAAAAGGGTTATATCGACCTTGAGGAGCTTAAAAATGCCATAAGAAAGGACACTATCCTCGTAAGCATAATTTTTGTAAACAACGAGGTAGGTACCATTCAGGATATGGAGGCGATCGGAAGGCTTATTAAGGAAGCTAATCCCGAGACCCTTTTCCATACAGATGCAGTGCAGGCCTTTGGCAAGGTTAAAATAGACGTTAAAAAAATGAATATAGATATGTTGAGCATATCAGGACACAAGTTCCATGCACCTAAAGGCATAGGTATGTTTTATATGAAAAACGGACTTAAGGTAAAACCCGTTATTTTAGGCGGAGGACATCAGAAGGGTCAGCGAAGCGGAACGGAAAACGCCGCTGGATGTGAGGCAATATCTGTTGCCGCAAGGCTTATGTACGATAATTTTGAAAGCAACAGGCAGGCGGTTTATGCCGTTAAGGAGCGTTTATGGAACAACATCAAAGAGAGTATACCCGATGTTTATATAAACGGTGACGACCTTGATAAGGCAAGTCCTTATGTGCTGGATGTGGCTTTTATGGGGCTTAGGAGCGAGGTGCTTTTGCACGCCCTTGAGGATAAGGGGATATATGTATCAGCAGGATCGGCCTGCAACAGCAAAAAGAAGGTGCAAAGCTCTGTCCTTGGTGCTATGGGGCTCGATGAAAAGAGGATACTCGGCTCCATAAGGTTCAGCTTTGCGGAGGATAACACGGTCGAAGAGGCAGATGAGTGTGCCGAGGTACTTAAAAAGCTTGTGCCTATGCTCAGACGTTTTAATAAATAGGAGAAAAGAGATATGGACGAAAAGGTTCTTATAGTTAAATATGGCGAGGTCGCCATGCGTAAAAATAACCAGTATATATTCATAAGCCGTCTGGTATCAAGCATCAGGCGTAACCTTGACGGGCTGGGTGAGTTTTATGTTGTAAAAGAGCAGGGAAGGCTCATAATAGAATCACGCGGCGGGGAGATGGATTTTGATAAGATAATACCCCGTGTTATCAAGATATTCGGTATACTTGGTGTTTGCCCGGGTGTTAAAACAAAGGATCAGGGGATTGAAAACCTTAAAAGACTTGCCCTTGAGCACGTTAAGGAATACTATGCCGGCAGAAAAATGACCTTTAAGGTACAGGCAAGGCGTGCCAACAAGGATTACCCCCTTATTTCAAACGAGATATGTGCCATAGTTGGTGAGCATATTTTAGAGAATATGCCTGATATGACGGTCGATGTAAGGAATCCCGAGGCAGTTGTAAGCGTTGAGTTAAGGAATGATGCCTATGTGTTCTCTAAGTTTATAGAGGGCTACGGCGGTCTGCCCTATGGCTCATCTGGAAGAGCAGTATCACTGCTTAGCGGCGGTATAGATAGCCCCGTTGCTACGTGGATGATGGCAAAGCGTGGGTTATACGTGGACTGCGTTTATTTCAACAGCCCCCCTTACACAAGCGAGAGGGCTAAGCAGAAGGTCGTTGATCTTGCGTCCATAATTGCGGAGTATACAGGCGGGATACGCCTTCATATAGTGCCTTTTACAGAGCTTCAGCTTTATCTTCTGGAGAATGTTCCTGAGGATAAGCTTACGATATTCCTTAAGCGTGCCATGATGCGCTGTGGTCAGGCTATTGCCGAAAAAAGCGGTGCGATGGCACTTATTACGGGCGATAGCGTGGGACAGGTTGCAAGTCAGACTATGCAGGCTATATTTGCTGTTAACAGCGCTACTACTATGCCTGTTTTAAGACCCCTTGCGGGCATGGATAAGCAGGAGATAATAGATATTGCAGAGAAGATAGGTACATTTGAAACGTCTATACAGCCTTTTGAGGACTGCTGTACTATATTCGTGGCTAAACACCCCGAAACAAAGCCCAGCGCTAATGTTATAAAACGTATAGAGGCAAAGCTTGAGAAGCTCGATGAAATGCTTGAACAGGCACTTGCCGAGACAGAGGTTATCGACCTTTAAGGTATAAAACCTTGGGACTTTGTCCCAAACCCTA
This sequence comes from Lachnospiraceae bacterium, assembly GCA_015057875.1. GTDB lineage: Bacteria > Bacillota > Clostridia > Lachnospirales > Anaerotignaceae > SIG274. The sequence continues at coordinate 3,656 of SVDG01000103.1, forward strand.
CCACCCTTTGAAAAGGGTGGACCTAAACTTCAATTTGCAAAGCTTTGCTTTGCGTTAAAACCAAAGGGCTACCCTTTTCAAAGGGTAGCCCTTGGTTTTTAAGCGGAACAAAGTTCCGCCGGTTAAAATTTGGATCAAACCTTTTTAAAGGTTTGCGGGGTATCGGGGCAGCGCCCCGAGGTCTTAAATCATCTTACAGGCGAAGCCGTCTATATCGGAGAGTATGTTCATGGCTTTCGCGAGCAGTTCATCTGTATCGGCTTGGTTAAGTATAAAGGTTATATCAAGGCTGGGGTAACGGTTTTTATAATATCGGTTAAGGAGTAAGAGTATCTCTTCTTCGCTTACTGCTGTACCTTCTGCTATATCGTCTTTAACAAGTGCATACCTGTGGCATACGTCCTCTATGGGCTTGCCTATAGCCGAAAGCCCGCATACGACAACGGTTTTTGTTGCATCGGGCAGGAACACAGGCTCATATTCCGCACAGGCCTTAAGGGGCAGTCTTTTTGACCCGTCCGCCTCAACTACAACTATATCCGCCCACTCTTTAAGGATGGCATAATTCTCATCGCCTATCCAGCCGATCTTACCTATCTCATCAAGCACACCTATTTCAGCAAAATTACCTTTGATACCTGTTATATCAAGTTTTTCGTTTTCATCAAGCAGTACGGCATTTTCTTTAGGTGCAAATCTTTTTGTAGTGGTAACAACAGCCACCTTAAGGTGGCTGTTTTCATTTGCTATCGTATATGAGAGTGTGGTTTTTCCGCCGCTTCCGGCTATCTGCACCACATCTCCTTTTTTTATGCCGAGTGCTTCTGAAAAAGAGGGGACTTTAGTTTTGTTTTTATCCCATATTTTCATCAGCAAAACTCCTTTGCTATATCTTTAAGTGCATCTGCCGCATATTTTACCTCAGATGCAGTTGTAAAGTAAGAAAAACTGAACCTTACAGCACCTGTTTCGACTGTGCCTATTGCCTCATGCATAAGCGGTGCACAGTGACCGCCGCTCCTTATGGATATGCCGTATTTACGGCT
>SVDG01000104.1 GCA_015057875.1 Lachnospiraceae bacterium
CCTCGCCTACTCTTATAACAGGGGCAGAAGGATCGATAAGCCTCATAAGCTTCTGCGCAAGCTCTCTCATCTCTTCTGTTGTTTTGTCGTAATCTCTTAAATACTGGTCAACACTGGGGTAAGTATTGTTTATAAGAGGTCCCTGGAGCTTTTCTCTCATATCATACCAGTAAGGATGGTCAAGGATAAGCTCCACATGATAGTCTTTAAAAGGTTCATCCAGATTAATATAAGGTGCTGTGTAATCAGGCTTGTTATCGTCTTTATTCATCCTTTTCATTGCCTGCTCGCGCTGTTTCTGCATCCTCACCCTGTTGAACATGGGCGCCATGCTCCTTACGCGGTCGGGCACATCGCTTTCATAGCATTTAAGGCCTGATCTGTCGCCTTCAAAAAGAGGTTTCATATCCTCAGATATACAAAAGCTTATAAGGTCAGCTCCCTCAAAAACCATATCATCTGCAAGGCTAGAAAAACGGAAAAGGCGGTTGGCCTCATCTATATATATGCTTTTGCCGAATAAGCCGAATGTGCGGTAATATGTATCCTTGAACCTATCTCTTAATACCTTGTTGTTGTCATAAAAATCAAGGTACTGTTCAAACTCACCAAGGCTCATTTTTCCCAATGCTCCGTTTGGAAGGAACACCTTTTTAGCACAGTTTTTGCATATAGGCATGCCGTCCACCTCTGTGGGCAGTAACCTGGGCGTAGGTTCTCCGCAGATAGGACAGCCTTTCTTTTTATTACTGAATAATCCCATGATCTTCCTCCTTGTTATTTTTGCTTATAACAAAACTGCCGGTAAAAGGGCAAGATGCCCCCTACCGACAGCAAAAAATTAAAATTACTCGCCAAGAACGTTAACTGAACCAAGTACGTCCTCAAAATATGTTTCAAGTGATGTACCAGCGTTTGTGTTGAAAACAAAGCAGATAGAGTTGTTATAGTCTGTTGTTCCGTCTGTTGTGTCATACCATGCGTATAAAACTGATCTTGTCTCTCCTGAGCTTACGCTGTCACCGATAAATGTACCAACAACACCTATAGCACCATTGATGTCTGAAGGGCCGAACTCAACGATCTCAACATTTTCATAAACGCCTTCAGTTGAAGCAAGGAAGTCCTCTTCTGTCATTGTTGTTGAATCCATTAAGTATTCTCCCATTTCTGCAACAACTACGCTTGCTCCGGGGCCGGCAGCTACTGAATAACCCTCATAAGCTGTAAAATCTGTGAAATCTGAAGGAAGTAACATTGATACGTTACCTGTTGTTCTTTCAACAAGAGTTATCTCTTCTTCTTCAACTTCCTCAACAACAGTTGTTGTAGTTTCTGTTGTTTCTTCAACTTCCTCACCGCCGCATGCAGCAAAAGAAAACATCATTACAGCTGCTAACATGAGCGCTAAAAACTTCTTCATTTTTAAATCCTCCTTTTTCTTCCTTACGGCTTATACCGTATATGTTATAAGTATATCACCGCCCGTTATAAAAAGAGCAAACAAGCACTAATCGACCTTTTTCGGGCATTGAACTACCTTTTTTTGTATCAAATCAAAATCTGGCTGGTGCTGAAAGCATATTTAAGATATGCATTTTTTATTTCGGACAATTTCCCATGAGGAACAGGTATCTCGCTTTTGTTGCGCATTATTATGCACTTGCCCGTTATGGTATCGATCTTATCCATATTTATAAGATATGACCTGTGGGGACGCAGAAAGTTTTCGTATGCGGAAAGCTGTCCCGACAGATAATCCATGCTTCCGTTAAGCTCAAGCACCCTTCCGTCCTCCATATGTAAAAGTAGGGTACGTCTGTCCACCTCGCAGTAAATAAGCTGGTCGATATCTACCCTTGTTATGCCACTTTTGCATTTAACTATCATGCTGCGGTGTTTTTCCTTTTCCAGCAGGGATATAGCCTGATCGAGTATGTTAAAAAGCTTTTCCTTAACTATAGGCTTTATCTGATAATAAAAAGCACCTACAGTGTAGCTGTCTACGGCATGCTCTATTGACGATGTAAGGAATACTATCTTCACATTGGTATCATACTGGCGTATTTCTCTTGCGATGCTTATGCCGTTTTCGCCAGGCATTATAACGTCCATAAACAGTATGTCGTACCTTCCGCCCTTTAATATCTCCGCCATAAGCTCAATGGGGCTGAAAAAATCCGTATACTCTATTTCTTCCTCGCACCATCTGCTGTATTCGTTTATATAATGTCTCATGATGCTTACATCCTGTTTATCATCATCACAAAATGCGATCTTTACCATATCCTCACCTCGCCTGCCGTTTTTCTTTAATTTATCACTATAAACACGGTTTTTCCCAAATGTGTCACGAAACGCCGTTTTTTGGTAACGAAATGCTTAGCTTAACTGGTATATGCCAAAGCCTTATGTTAAAATGATATTTAAAGGAGGTGGCAGGATGTATATCGCAGTAGTTGACGACAACAGAGCAGAGCTTGAATGTATAGTGTCCATGATAGAAAAATGGAAAAAACTTAATTGCGCAAACATCCGCATAAAGTCCTTTACAAATGCAAGCGAGCTTCTGGATAGCGCAAGGAATGAGCGCTTTACACTTTTTTTACTTGACGTGCTCATGCCCGGTATAAACGGCATCGAGGCAGCTTACGACCTGCGCAGCTTTGATGACGCGGCAGACATCGTCTTTCTTACATCCTCAAAGGAGTTTGCCTGCGACAGCTACAGGGTGAAAGCCCTTGACTACCTTATAAAGCCCGTTGAAGAATCGACCCTCCTCAGGCTCATAGAAAAGCTTTATTTAAAAGAAAAAAAGCCCCTTGAAGGCTTCAGCGCCATATCGGGCGGCAGCATAACAAGGATACTTTTTTCGGAGCTCAGCTTTGTTGAAGTTAAGGGCAGGCATATACGCTTTAACCTTTATGACGGAACTGTAAAGGAGGTCACAGGCTCTCTTAAAGCCTATGAAACATTACTTTTAAAAAGGCCAGAGTTTATAAAGGTACACCGCTCATTTATAGCCAACATTTCACATATATCGGAGTTTTCAGCAAGCGGGATGACTACCTTTTCAAAAAAGACCATACCCGTATCACGAAAGATATATCCTTCCTTGCAAAAAGCTTTTTCAGCGTATTTATTTGATGAAAAAGGCTCAGATAAATATAAACAATAAAAAAGGACGGATCAACCGTCCTTTCAAACTTTATACAGCCATATTTTCTACGCCGCGGAAAGGTTTGGGAAACGAAGAGTTTCCCGACCTGTATCCGCAGACGGAATTCATTTCCGTCGAGGAAAAGCCCGGATTTCAAGGGTTTGTTCAGCAAACCTTGCACGAAGAAACCGGGCTTTATACCTATGCTTCAACTCGTCAAAATCCTGATTTTGACGAAGGACGGATCAACCGTCCTTTTTTTATGTCAGGATTTTATAGTGACCTGTTTTAATGCATCGTTCCAGATGACCTCATAACCAAGGTTTTCAATAACGAACCTTAAAGGTACATAAGTTCTTGAATCAAGTATGAAAGCGGGGCTGTCAAGATTCACTGCCTTGCCGTTAACATAAGCTGTGCTTTCGTTTATTATAAGCTCTATAACCGTTCCGTTAAGCACTATTATTACTTTCTGAAGGTCGCTGTCCCAGTTTACCTCTCCGCCAAGGGCTTCCACAACAAAGCGGATGGGGAGCATCGTTCTGCTGTTTCTTATAACAGGGGCCACATCGTTTGCAACAGTATTTCCGAAAACATGTGCATCCTTTTCGTCTATAGTAAGGATGATAAGCTTTTCTTCCTCTTCTTCCTTAACTTCCTCTTTTACTTCTTCTTTCCTGTCATCTTTATCTGAAATAGTTACGCCGCCGGGCATAGCTACGCTCTCTCCTCTACCGGGTCTGAATCCATTCTCTACAGGTGCCCAGAATGCATATATAAATGTGTCTTCTGTAATATATACCACATCACCGGGATCATAGTATTTTCCGTCAATGCCCCATGCATTGAAACAAAAGCCTTCCTTAGCTTCGAACATACAGTCCTCTAAAACATAGCGTCCTCTGACACCTGAAACTGTGTATCCCTTATCACTTCCGTCATTAGCATCATAATAAACGTTGAATGTCTCGGCTTCAGGCTCTCCGCCGGGGATACCAGGTTCTCCGCCGGGGTTCTCAGGTTCTCCTGCTATAAACTCAAGAGCCTCATCATATACATCGTCTATATCTTCCATAAACTTTCTTACAAGCTCTTTGGCATCGCTGAAGCCCTCTGAGTCAAAGAGAGATTCATAGTATTCTATAAACGCATCTGCACTTTCATTTGTAGGGTCATTTACATAGTCTGTATATACTTCATCCATCGTTAAAACTACGTTAGTTACGACCCATGTGCCGAGCACCTCTCCGAAGGCCTCTTCCCCGGTCATATCAAGAAGGTCAGCAAACTCTTCCTCTTCCTCATCCGTGAAGTTATTGAAAACTTCCAGTACGCCTTCAAATTTATCTGCTTCCTCTT
>SVDG01000105.1 GCA_015057875.1 Lachnospiraceae bacterium
CAACACCTAAAGGCTCGCCATGAGCTGATGCCTTACCCTGTTTGTTGGGTGCACCATATCCTATAAGTGTTTTGATCTCGATAAGTGCAGGTCTTTCTTTATCAGCTTTAGCTTCTTCTATAGCCGCATTGATAGCGTTTACATCGTTACCGTCAGCAACATAAAGTGTCTGCCAGCCGTATGCCTCAAAGCGTTTTTTAACATCCTCTGTGAAAGCTATATCTGTACTTCCCTCGATAGTGATGTTATTTGAATCATATAAAACGATGAGCTTACCAAGGCCTAATGTTCCCGCCAATGAAGCCGCCTCGCTTGCAACACCTTCCATAAGGCATCCGTCACCGCATAAAGCGTATGTGTAATGGTCCACAACATCGTATCCAGGCTTATTGAATTTTGCCGCCATATGGCTTTCTGCAAGGGCTAAACCTACAGCCATAGCAATTCCCTGTCCGAGAGGTCCTGTTGTTACCTCTGTTGCAGGCAAAAGACCGTATTCAGGATGACCTGCTGTTTTGCTTCCAAGCTGACGGAAGTTTTTAAGGTCATCAATGCTTACGCCCATACCAAATAAATGGTAAAGAGAATATAAAAGTGCTGAGCCGTGGCCTGCCGAAAGAACAAACCTGTCCCTGTTATCCCATTTAGGATTTTTTGCGTTATATTTAAGGTGTTTTGCAAAAAGAGTATATGCCGCAGGAGCCGCACCCATAGGAAGGCCGGGGTGTCCGCTGTTAGCCTTCTGTATAGCCTCTACAGCAAGAAATCTGATGGTATTTACTGATAAATTATCTATATTTTTCATAGCTTCCTCCTGTTATTTTTTAGGAACAGACTCCCAGTCCTTTAAGAAACGGGCAATACCGTTATCTGTAAGGGGGTGTTTTGACATCTGAACTATAACATCATAGGGAACAGTTGCAATATCCGCACCGATCCTTGCCGCGTTAATAACGTGTAAAGGATTTCTGATGCTTGCAGCGATTATTTCTGTTTCAATACAATGAACATTGAATATCTCAACTATCTCTTCGATAAGGTTCATTCCCTCTGCACCGATATCATCAAGTCTGCCAAGGAAGGGGCTTACATATGTTGCGCCTGCCCTTGCCGCAAGGAGTGCCTGTGCTGAAGAAAAGATAAGAGTTACATTTGTTTTGATACCCTCGCCTGAAAGTACTTTAACAGCCTTAAGGCCTTCAAGTGTCATAGGTATTTTAATTACGATATTTTCATGGATCTTTGCAAGTTCCCTTGCCTCAGCTATCATGCCTTCATGCTCAAGGCTTATAACCTCTGCACTTATAGGGCCGTCTACGATAGATGTGATCTCTTTAACTACTTCAATAAAATCTCTTCCTTCTTTAGCAATAAGAGAAGGGTTTGTTGTTACACCGCAGATAACGCCTAAATCATTGGCTTCTCTGATATGGGCAACATTTGCTGTGTCGATAAATAATTTCATATCAATTACCTCCCGTTTATATAAAACGAACATATTTCTACAAGTATATATTACTCCATAATCTTTTTAAAATCAACAAACATAAGTCATTACAAAGCAAAAAAATCGGCATAAAATTATGCCGATTTTTTATCACTTTTTTATTATAAAAGCCTGCCTTTGACAAATTCTTTGATCTTATCTCTTTCGCATACGTTTTTGTGAAGCACAGGTCTTGTTTCAATGTCCCTTATAACCTCAGGAACAGCCACCTTTGATACCTTCTCAAGCTCAGCCATAAGCTTAAGGGGGTCTCCGTCTTTATACTTATCGTCTATAGAGCATAAAACATCTTTTGTAAATTTATAGGGGCTTGCTGTTGAAACGATCACGTTTTTAGTTACATCTGAGCTTTCAGCAACATATTTTTCATAAGCCGCATAAGCAACCGCTGTATGAGTATCAAGCACATAGCCTGTTTTTTCGTAAAGTGATTTTATTGCATCTGCTGTTTCTTTTTCAGTAGCATATTCTCCCACTATATTTTCATTGACCTCTAAAGTATATTTACCCTCTTTGCTGAGGCTCTCCATAAGGGCCCTTGTTTTCTCCTGACCGCTTACCATACATAAAAGTCTTTCAAGGTTAGATGAAATAAGGATGTCCATTGAAGGAGATGTTGTTACAACAAACTCACGGTTTTTATCATAAACACCTGTTTTAAAGAAATCGAAAAGCACCTTATTCTCGTTTGAAGCACATATAAATGTTTTAACGGGAAGGCCTGCTTTTTTAGCAATATAGCCTGCAAGGATGTTTCCGAAATTTCCTGTAGGAACTGTAAAGTTTATCTCATCGCCTAATCTGATCTCGCCCTTTTTTGCCATAGCAAGGTAAGCATAGAAATAATAAACTATCTGGGGCACAAGGCGTCCTATATTGATCGAGTTTGCTGATGAAAAATTAAAACCTTTTTCATCAAGCTCCCTAACAAGCTCTTTATCAGTAAAGATAGTTTTAACCGCTGTCTGTGCATCATCAAAGTTTCCAAGGATACCGCATACGCATGTGTTATCGCCCTCCTGTGTCACCATCTGAAGCTTCTGCACAGGGCTTACGCCGTCCTCAGGGAAGAAAACGATTATCCTTGTTCCCGGCACATTCGCAAAGCCTTCAAGCGCAGCCTTACCTGTATCTCCGCTTGTGGCTGTAAGTATAACTATCTCTTTATCAAGACCATTTTTAGCGGCTGATGTTTTCATAAGATAAGGAAGGATAGAAAGTGCCATATCCTTGAAAGCAAGTGTTCTGCCGTGGAAAAGCTCCAGAATACCAACACCATTTTCAACTCTTAAGGGAGCAATACCCTTATCATCAAATTTTTCGTCATAAGCACTGTTTATACAGTAGCGAAGCTCTTCCTCTGTAAAATCAGTAAGAAAAAGTTTCATAACCTCATAAGCAAGCTCTCTGTAGTCAAGATCAACAAGCTCCTCAAGGCTTTTATCCATAACAGGCATTTCATCGGGTATAAATAAGCCGCCATCCTCGCATATACCCTTAAGTATCGCCTCGGAGGCTGTTGCTGTTATTTCTTTATTCCTTGTTCCAATATATTTCATAATATTCTCCACCTTATGTCATTTTTGATTTTTAAATATAAACACATAAAAGCCTTTTTGTCAACACGTTAATTCAAAAAAGTGTCATTTCTTTTTATGAACATTTCTTATCGTCTTTTTCTTTTCAGGCTTTCTGGCAGTCTTCTTTTCAGGTGTTGCGCCTTTACCTTTATATCCGCCTTTAAAGGCCTGTCTGCTGTCAGTCCTTGGTCTTATAAGACAATGAGGGCCAAAGCCTATAAGGTCTTCTCTGTGGGCTTTTAAAAGCGCCTCTTTAACAAGCTCGTAGTTCTGCGGAAGAGTGTACTGTATAAGCGCCCTTTGCATAGCCTTTTCGTGGGGAGATTTAGCTACATAAACCTTTTCGCCTGTTCTGGGGTCTTTCTCCGTATAATACATACAGGTTGAAATTGTTCCCGGTGTAGGATAGAAGTCCTGCACCTGTTCGGGCCTGTGGCCTGTATCTCTTAAATATTCCGCAAGCTCTATTGCCGCCTTAAGATCACTTCCCGGGTGACTGCTCATCAGATAAGGTACAAGGAACTGGTTCATACCAAGACGCTTATTTACATCATAATACTTTTTAACGAACCTGTCATATACGTCCCGCCCGGGCTTACCCATCTTATCAAGCACCTTCTGGCTTACGTGTTCGGGTGCGACCTTAAGCTGGCCACTTATATGGTATTTGCAAAGCTCGTTAAAGAAGGTGTCGTCTTTGTCGTTTATAAGATAATCGTATCTTATACCTGAACGTACAAACACCTTTTTGACCCTGGGTAGCTCCCTTAACCTTCTTAAAAGCTTTATATAATCCTTATGGCTTATTTCCATAGCCTTACAGGGTGTGGGCCATAAGCACTGTCTGTCCTTGCAGGCACCTTTTTCAAGCTGTTTTTTGCAGGCAGGGGCTCTGAAATTAGCAGTAGGCCCGCCTACATCATGTATATAACCCTTAAAATCGGGATCCCATGTTATTTTTTCAGCCTCATTTATTATGGAGTTATGGCTTCTTACTGAAACCACTCTTCCCTGATGAAAGGCAAGGGCACAGAAATTGCAGTTGCCAAAGCAGCCACGGTTGCTGATAAGGCTGAATTTGACCTCTTCTATCGCTGGTATTCCGCCGTCTTTTTCATAAGTAGGGTGATATGTCCTTTCATAGTCAAGGGAATACGCCCTGTCAAACTCACTTGTTGTAACAGGCTTTGAAGGTGTGTTCTGAACAACTATCCATTCATCATATTCCTCAACAAGAGGCTTTGCCGTTACAGCATCGGTATTATGATACTGAAGCATAAAGCTTTCCGCATACTTATCCTTATCTGCATATACATATTTAAAA
>SVDG01000003.1 GCA_015057875.1 Lachnospiraceae bacterium
TTTTGCTCAGCACCACTATCCTTTTGAAAACAAGGACCTTTTTGAAGCACAGTTCCCCGCTGACTTTATCTCTGAGGCTGTTGACCAGACAAGAGGCTGGTTCTACTCACTCCTTGCTATATCAACTCTTATCTTCAACTGCTCACCCTACAAAAACGTTATCGTTTTAGGTCATGTTCAGGATGAAAACGGCCAGAAGATGAGTAAATCAAAGGGCAACGCAGTAGACCCCTTCGAGGCGCTTGAGCAGTATGGTGCAGATGCTATCCGCTGGTACTTCTATATCAACTCAGCTCCCTGGTTACCTAACCGTTTCCACGGCAGAGCAGTTGTTGAGGGTCAGCGTAAGTTCATGGGTACATTATGGAACACATACGCATTCTTCGTGCTTTATGCTAACATAGATAAATTCGATGCAACAAAATACACACTTGAGTATGACAAGTTAGCCGTTATGGATAAATGGCTCCTTTCAAAACTCAACACACTTGTTAAAACAGTTGACGAGTGTCTTGGCGGATACAAAATACCCGAGGCTGCAAGAGCTCTTCAGGATTTTGTTGACAACATGAGTAACTGGTATGTAAGACGCTGCCGTGAACGTTTCTGGGCAAAGGATATGCCTCAGGACAAGGTAAACGCTTATATGACACTTTATACAGCTCTTGTTACAGTAGCTAAAGCTGCTGCTCCCATGATCCCTTTCATGAGCGAGGAGATCTACCTCAACCTTGTTAAGAGCATTGATGAAAGTGCTGAAGAAAGTATCCACCTTACAGACTTCCCTGCTGTAAACGAGGATATGATAGATGCAGAGCTTGAGAAAAACATGGATGCTGTTTTACAGGTAGTTGTTCTTGGCCGTGCGGCAAGAAACACAGCAAACATCAAAAACCGTCAGCCTATCGGCACTATCTATGTAAAATGTGACGTAGAGCTTGGCGATATGTATAAAGAGATCATTGCTGATGAGCTTAATGTTAAAGAAGTTGTTCTTACAGATGATGTTGAAAACTTCACAGATTATACATTCAAGCCTCAGTTAAGAACACTCGGCAAAAAATACGGCAAGCTTGTTCCTAAGATCAGTGCATACCTTGCAGCCGTTAACGGAAGCGAGTTTATGGCAACACTTAAGGCAGACGGCAAGGCTTCATTTGAGATCGAAGGCACACCCGTTGAGCTTGAGATGGACGATGTGCTTATCAGCACAGCTAAAAAGGACGGCTTCGTATCAGAAAGCGATTACGGCGTGACTGTTGTTCTTGACACTAACCTTACAGATGCACTTATCGAAGAGGGCTTTGTAAGAGAGGTAGTTTCAAAGATCCAGACAATGCGTAAAGAAGCCGGCTTTGAGGTAATGGATCGTATCTGTGTATACTGTAAGGATAACGACCATATCAAAGCGATCATGGAGCAGAACGCAGAGGATATCAAAGGCGATGTTCTTGCAGAAAATATCGTATTCGGTGAAACAGACGGATATGAAAAAGAATGGAGCATCAACGGAGAAAAAGTTGTTCTTGCGGTTAAAAAGATGTAATTTAAAATTTAAAGGCACCCTGATGGGTGCCTTTTCTTTCTATCTTAAAGATACTTTTAAGCCTTTAAGATCCTTATCTTTATTTACTGTTGATTACCAAAATCATAATATTTTTGTATCTGACATGGCATTGAGTTATACAACAGCCTTGTTATCTCTTCCGGCGTTTGCGGAGTACCCTTTTTTATCCATTCAGATATCCTGTCTGTAGCTCCTACCCAAAACAAATTAAGAGAAAAATCCAATTCTTCCGTCAAATCTTTACCAATAAACATTCTTCCATATTTTATAAATTCGCTCGTCAACGCACTTAAAAACGAATTTTGTCCCTCCGTCTTAAAAACTTCTTTATAAAACCGTGAATTCTCCTTCATAAAGCTAAAATACTCATAAAAAGCTGTATAAAAATCTCTGTTGTTCCAAAATCTATCCTCTATTATCTGGATTTTATCCGTATGTATCCAAAACATAAAATCATAAATGTCTATAAAGCTATTATAAAAGCTACGCCTTGATACCCCACTTTCACTTACAATCTGAGCAACAGTAATTTTCGAAACAGGATGTTTTTCAATCAAAGAAACAAATGCCTCAACGAACTTCTGTTTAATACGTGACGCCATACTTTTCCCTCCGCTTTCCACATTTTTGCACGAAATTGCCAATCTGTAAATTTACACCAAAACACTTATTTATTATCATAATAATATAACAAAGTGCAAAAAACAACATATTGCTGAAAGGAGCTTATATCATGAAATTAAAAGACAAAGTTGTAATAATCACAGGAGCTACTGCAGGAATCGGCCGTTCAAGTGCAATCATATTTGCTGCTGAAGGTGCTAAAGTAGTTGCTGCAGGAAGAAGCGTTGAAAAAGGAAATTCACTTGTTGACGAGATCAAAGCTGCAGGCGGCGAAGCTATTTATGTTCCTACAGATGTTTTAAAAGAAGAAGATTTAGACAATTTAGTTAAAGCTGCAATCGATACATACGGAAGAATAGACGTATTATTTAATAATGCAGGTGTTGCTTATACAGTTCCTTTAGAAGAAATGACACAGGACAAATGGGATTGGGTATTAAACATGAATACACGTTCTCTTTATATGTTAACTAAAAAATGCATGCCCTATATTCTTGAATCAAAAGGTAATATTTTAAATACATCTTCTATTGCAGGCTTAAAAGCTACAGCATACGGATATGCATATAATACATCAAAATATGCTGTTAACGGTCTCACAAAATGTCTCGCTGCAGATTACGCAGCACAGGGAATAAGAGTAAACGCTATTTGTCCTGGACTTACTTTAACAGATATTCTCAGCCAGGTAGATGAGGCTATCATCACTGCCGCTTCCGCAACAATTCCTATGAAACGTTTAGCTGAGCCCGAAGAGATCGCAAAAGTAGCTCTTTTTGTAGTATCTGATGATGCTTCTTTCATGACAGGCCAGACAATAGCTGTTGACGGCGGAATGACTTTATAAAAACCAAACATTATTATAGCTGGATGATAATTATCATCCAGCTTTTTTGTATCAAAACCATAAGATATCTGCAGATGACTTACAGCACTTTTAATTCATTTTCACATATAGTGAAGCACCAAGACAATTTGACAAGTTTTATCAATAATGCTATGCTTAAATTATAGCTATATTTGTTTCAATTCGTTTTTTACAAAAAGGAGGAATATTTATGAGCAATACAACTTTCGCACCTATGCAGACTATCACATCTGGCAACTGCAAAGTTACCTACATCCCCGATGGCGGTGCTTACATAGCTTCAGGTGCAATGTATCCCACATCAGACCCCGAGGGCTGGGCAAAGTATGCTGAATTAACAGATGACCAGGCAAGAGTTATCGTTTCTCTCGGTGGCTTCCTTATTGAAACAGGCGACAGAAAGATCCTCATGGACCTTGGCTATGGTCCTTACAATGTTGAATTCCCCGGCTTAGGCCCCTTCGTTGGCGGCAACTACCTTGAAAGCCTTGCGGCTACAGGTGTTAAACCCGAGGAGATAACAGATGTTTTCTACACACATCTTCATCTTGACCATGTAGGCTGGACATCAGTTGAAAAGAATGGAGAAAGAGTTCTTACATTCCCCAACGCACGCTATATGTGTTCAGAAACAGAGTGGAACTTCTGGCCCGGTGATGAGTCAGGCTTAGGCCCCGATCCCGAAACAGTTGTTAAACCCCTCACAGGTGTTATCCAGTTCGTTAAAGACGGAGAAGAGATAGTTCCCGGATTAACAGCTTACGCTGCACCCGGACATACACCCGGCTTTATGACACTTAAGCTTGAAACCGGTGCTGACACTATCTGGTTCTGTGCTGATATCTTCCACTGCACAGTTCAGTTCAGCGAAAGAAAATGGCACGCTTTATTCGATATCGATTCAGAAATAGGCGAGGCAAGCCGTGTTGCCAAACTCCCCGAATTTATAAAAGACGGCGTTATCATGGCAGACGGACATTTTTCAAACGGAGCTTTCGGCAAGCTTACAGAAGAAGACGGAAAATACGTTTGGACAATGATTTAAAAAAGTCTTATATAAATACCAAAGGCACCCTTACGGGTGCCTTATTTTTTATCTTATAAAATTCATTCTTATGGCTTTTTCGACCTCGGGCGGCTCAAGACCGTTTTCTTTGGCTATGTTTATGCATTTGATAAGCCATGCCATATTGCGTCCTATAAGCTTCATTGTCTGCATCCCCTCAAGGTCCTGCATGACCTCTTCGGGAGTATTGCCGTAAACGGCGTTCCAATACATAGAAGAAACTATAGGCATATGTGATATGGTAAAATACTTATTAAGCACTTCCATACTTGCGGTAGTACCTGCACGCCTTGCAGAGACCACAGCCGCCGCAGGCTTATGGGCAAAGCATTTTTTAGCATAAAATACTCTGTCAAGGAAGCTTATAAGAGAACCGTTGGGAGAGCTGTAATAAACAGGGCTTCCTATTACTAAACCGTCAGCCTCTTCTATTTTTTCTATTACCTCGTTTACCCTGTCATCATCAAATACGCATCTGCCAGTATCCGCACATTTATCGCAGGCTATGCAGCCCCTTACGGGTTTATTGCCTATATCTATTATTTCGGTATCTATACCGTTTTTATTAAGCTCCTCTGCCACAGCACTAAGTGCTGTATAGGTACACATTTTACCTCTGGGGCTTCCGTTTATCATTACTACCTTCATATTTTTACCCCTTACATTTTGTCTATCATATATTCAAGTATTTTACCTGAATTGTTTGCCGCTATATCCTTAAACTCGTTATAGCTCATTTCCGCACCGCCGTCTGCATTATCGGAAATTGAACGGATAACAACAAAGGGCACCTTATTAAGATAGCAGGTGTGGGCAATAGCCGCGCCCTCCATATCAGCCGCATAGGCACCAAAGGTATTCCATATCCTGTCCTTTTCCTCCTTGCTGCTTATAAAACGGTCACCGCTTCCAATTCGTCCGAGGTATACATTGTATTCAAAGGCGTTATCATCCTTAAAGCTCTCAAATATTTTAAGTATCTCTTCATCAGCCTTAAAAACACTTGTATCCATCCTTGAGATATATCCGGGAGGGTCACCCAGGGCAGTTGTATCAAAATCGTGCTCAACGGCATCTGTTGAAACCACAACATCACCTATTTTAAGCTCTTTATAAATACCTCCGCCAACACCGATATTTATTATACAATCGACCGCAAACATATCTATCATAGCCTGTGCACATATAGCCGCATTTACCTTGCCTATACCACAGCGCACCATAACTACCTTTGCGCCCTTGAATTTGCCGATATAAAAATCCTGTCCTACTATGTTTTTTGCAGAAACTATTTCAGAGTTATTGTAGATATATTCAAGCTCCTCATCCATAGCACAGATTATACCTATAGTGTTCATTTTAAAGTCGCTCCCTTCGTATTATCTGTTTTAACTATTTTAACATATTACCGCAAGTGGTACAACTTACCCTTCATACAAATATATAATAATATATAAAAATGCTTAAAAGGAGAATAAAATGCTTCCTTTGATCGCCGTTATACCATCCTTTAACGAAAGAGATGGCTTCTACACCCTGTCAGCTGCCTACACAAAAGCCATCGCGTCCCTTAACGCTATACCTGTAATAATACCCTATGACTGCGATTTTAAACTTATAGCGGAAAATGCAGACGGAATACTTTTAACAGGTGGTGGTGACCCTCACCCTTCTCTATGGGGAGAGACACCTAAAAAAGGGCTTGGCGAGGTATGCAATATACGCGATAGCTACGAAAAGGAGATGATCCTTACAGCCTTTAAAAAAGACATACCCCTTTTAGGCATATGCCGGGGAGCACAGATGATAGCGGCCGCCCTTGGCGGAACACTTTTTCAGGATATAAAAACTGCTCTTCCCGGTGCAGATGAACATATGCAGTCTGCTCCGAGGCACTGCCCCACCCACGGCATTTTATTAAATTTTTCCTCACTTCTTTACACTATATGCGAAAAACATTATAATAGAGTTAACTCGTTTCACCATCAGGCTATAGATAAGCTTCCGCCAGCATTTACGGTCAGTGCTATAAGTGAAGACGGTATATGTGAAGCTATTGAGTGTCCTTTAAAGAGTTTTTTTATAGGCGTTCAATGGCATCCTGAGGCTATGCTAAATGATGAAACACAGAAAAAACTATTTTCCGCTTTTATCAAGGCCGCGGAAAAATATCAGGGAGGTAAATTATGGGAAGCATAAGCTTTGCAGCAATTCAGACATTATTTTTGGCAGCTTTTTCAAAGATCATCTACTGTGTGATCATCCTTATAATAAGTGCCATTTTAGTGTCTGTACTCAATTCAATCACAAGAAAGATCCTTTCATCAAAAATGTCACGCATTGATGCAAGAAAGGCAGACACCATTCATTCAGTTTTAGGCAGTGTTATAAAGGTAATTGTTTACTTTATAGCGGCAAGCTCAATACTTACTCAGTTCGGCATAAATGTTGCATCCATCATTGCTGTTGCCGGAGTTGGCTCCGTTGCCCTCGCTTTTGGCGCACAGAGCCTTGTAAAAGACATCATAACAGGCTGTTTTATCCTGCTTGAAGACCAGTACGGCGTTGGTGACGTTGTAACTATCGCAGGTGTTACAGGTCAGGTAGTAGACATATCTCTTCGTACAACAAGCCTACGTAACCCTGACGGAACACTTTATGTTGTACCTAACGGAAGTGTTGTAATAGTTGAAAGCAAGTCAAAACAGTTTATGAATGCTGTTGTTGATATCGGCATAGACTACGGCGAGGATATGAATAAAGTACTTGCAGTACTCAATGACGAAATGGATAAGATTGAAGGAAGAATAGAAGGCTTAAGAAAGCGTCCCGATGTTCTTGGCATAATAGCACTTGCAGACTCATCTGTAAATGTTCGTATCGTTGCTGAATGTATGGTAGGCTTTAATCTTCCCATCGAAAGAGAGCTTCGTCTTATCATCAAAAACCGTCTTGACGCCGAAGGTATCACGATCCCTTTCCCTCAGTGCACAGTTCATATGGCTAAGGATTGATAGCTATGGATATTAAATTAGGCGATATTTTGCAGACCAAAAAAAATCATCCCTGCGGCTCAAACCAATGGGAGGTGCTCCGTACGGGCATAGACTTCCGCATAAAATGTCTTGGCTGTGGCCATGTTGTTATGCTTCCCCGTACAAAGCTTGAAAAATCGATCAAAAAAATAATTACAGATGAAAAAACCACCTCATAAGGTGGTTTTTTCATTATATGCCCTTTTAAGCACAAGCACCCTCTGCCCGGGATAAATGATATCAGGCTCCTCTATCCTGTTTATGGCAAGTATTTCATCGACCGTTGTGTTAAACCTTTTAGCTATATCCCAGAGAGTATCACCTTTCCTTACGGTATAGATAGTTATGCCCGGAAGTGTTTTTACAGGGTCACTTTCATCTATCACAGCCTCTGTAACAAATTCCTCTTCATTCTCCATAAGGGCAAATATGCTGTAATCAAGGTTAAGCCTTATCTCCGCCTCTCTTCCCGAAAGAAGGCTGTAATCAACATCTCTTACATTAACGGTTATGTCCGTTTCCGCATCATCATATATGCCCCTTATCTCCACGCTGTTTTCAAAAGGCAGGGTAGCCTTTACGCTTTCAATGGGGTCATTGTCATCTCCTGTCACATAAAGCATATTCACATAAAGTATTCCCTCTATATCAAGCATATCCCCGTTTATTTCCACATTATCCGTTTCGGCCGTGACCGATACGTCTTTTATCTGCATAATATCGGGGAAACTATCATTTATGGTTATTATTTCCCTTAAGGAGTTGGCGGCAGAGGTATATACTCCTCTTTCCGGGAAGCGTATGCTTTCGGTCATAACAGAGGCCTTGCCCTTTGTTGAATAAATGTCTTTAACCGCCGTTACATCGGTATTATCCCCTGTGTTTATATCCGCCGCTATATCCGCCTTTACGCCTATCTCTCTTCTGCTCCCGTTATCATCCTCATTTACATCCACTTTTACGTCCTTTACATAAACATCGCCCCACACAACAGAGGAAGACTTGACCCCCTCAGCAGCACTGCCGCCGCCGAAAGGTATTTTAAATGTAGTCCTTTCCAACCCTCCCCGTCCATTATAAAGCACAGACATTCCCAGGCTTCCCCTTGCACTTACCCTGCCGTCTGCAGGCGTAAGCTCATACTCATTTACCCATACCTCGCTTTTAAGCATAACGTCTATCTCAGGCATATTGGACGGGATAATACATCTGTCCTCAACCTCAAACTCTTCTCTTAAGCTTATCCCTTCCCTGAAGACCGATACACTTTTTTCAAGAACTTGTACGCCCTCTCCGTCAGCACCGCACACTATGTTCTTTTCTCTGCCGTCAGAAACCGCTGTACTTACCTCACCTATAGCCCTTACGTTGACCTTCCTGTCGTTAACTACCTTTGCCCTTGAGGATAAAAGTTTAAACCTTAGGTCTGAGCGGTCTCCTTTTTTTATATCGTCTGCATTTATAAAATCCACAAAAGGTATAACACCCTTTGCCGATAAAACAGGTCTTTGCTCATCCTTCGAGCTGTAAAGTATGTCCACCTTCAGATCCCCGCCGAAGCTTACCCTGCCGTCCGTTACCTTTTCATCGTTTATAACAGGCGTTGCCGTGACCGTAAGCACATCCTTAACATCAGGCATATTATCGGGTATTATAATATCTCCGCTGACAGCTGTCTGTGCCGATATTTTTGCAGCTCTTCCTCCCACAGGTACAGCGGTTTTAAAAAATTCCGCACTCACAAAAAAACCTCCCTGACCATATATTTATAATTAAATATATTATCGGGAAGGTTTTAATATAACTTAAAACGGTCGAAAGGATATACACGGGCTATTACCTTTGCGTGAACATTTCTTTTTTCAACCGAACCATATTGTCTGCTGTCAAAGCTTGCCTCTCTGTTGTCACCCATAACAAATATACAGCCTTTGGGTACGGTTATTGAAAGATTTCCTTTTGTATATCCGCTTATGTACTCATCATTCACGGGCTTGTCATTTACAAAAACCTTGCCCGATCTTATGACCACCTTATCATCCTCTACCGCGATCACTCTTTTTACCATATTGCGGTTTTCATCATTTACTCTTTCGCTGAAGATTATTATATCGCCTGCCTTATAAAGGCCAAGTCTTCCGAGGAAGCGGCTTGCCACTACCCTGTCGCCGTCATAAAGGGTGGACTGCATGCTCGTGCCTCTTATGCTGACAGGGAACACAAAAACATAAAGCACCGCAAAAATCATCGCCGCCTGCAAAACAGTCCTTATTAAAATTTTAAGTACCTTTGCCATAAAACCAGTCCTTTAAAAAGCAAGCTTATTTGTGCCATAGTTTCTATGATACCACTATATATGCCATTTCCTTGTTTTGCAATAGGAAATCAGAACTTTAATACAAACTTAATAAAATCAGCACAAATTCTTAAAATCAAGAAAAAACTTTTAACAATAAAATAATGGCCGTTTAAATTTTCTTAATAAAAAAGGGATCGTTTCCGATCCCTTTCAATTGCCACACTCTATACTTATCTTTGTGAATATATCAAGTATGTCATCTACCTTTGTTGCTTTCTTTTCCTCTCCGTCCTTATCCATTATTATATGTCCTTTATCCATCATAATAAGACGGGAGCCATATTCCACAGCATACCTTAGGTTATGGGTGACCATCATGGCTGTAAGCTGTTTTTCTCTTACTACCTTATCTGTAAGCTCCATGATTATTTCCGCCGTTTTAGGGTCAAGGGCAGCCGTATGCTCGTCAAGTATAAGGAAATCAAGGGGTGTAAGAGTTGCCATAACGAGGGCAACAGCCTGTCTTTGTCCGCCTGATAAAGAGCCTATTTTTATATCCAGCTTATCCTCAAGGCCAAGGCCTAAAATCGAAAGCTGTTCCTTATAGAAGTTTATCCTTGATCTGTTTATGGCAAAGCTTAAACCGAAGCGTTTGCCCTTGTTATCCGCAAGGGACATATTTTCAAGTATAGTAAGCTCAGGACAAGTGCCGAGGGCGGGGTTCTGATAAACCCTGCCTATATGCTCATAACGTCTGAAGTCCTTTATTTTATTTATGTTTTTGCCGGAAATTATTACCTCGCCATCCTCAACAGGTATGCTCCCGCAGATTATATTGAGCAAAGAAGTTTTTCCGCTTCCGTTTGAACCTACTATGGAAACAAACTCGCCCTTTTTAATGGAAAGGTTAAAGTTATCAAAAAGGCAAACTTCCGTTATCTCTCCGGGGTTATATATTTTTGTTATATTTTTAAGCTCAAGCATGGTGTTTCACCTTACCCTTCCTGTTGTGGTTGCCCATTACAAGTATAATAAGGAACATAATTGCTGTTACAAGGTTAAGAAGGTTTGCATCAAGGCCTAATGTAATGGCTATCATTATGCAGGCTTTATAAATAACAGCACCTACAATGGCCGCTGTTGTACCCTTAACAAAACCGAAGCGTTTAAAAATAGTTGAGCCGATTATAACAGCCGCAAGACCAAAAACTACCTGACCTGTACCCATTGTGTTTGAGAATGCTCTCTGCTCATGGCATACAAGACAGCCTGCCGCCGCAACAAGGGCATTGGCTATAACAAGGCCTACTATCTTAACATTGCCGCTATCCTTGGCAAGCGTAGTAACAAGGCTTGAGTTATCGCCTACGGCACGCAGAAGAAGTCCGCTTTTTGTTTTAAAGTAAATATCAAGTATTATTTTTATAATGACAGCAATAACAAGCGCCACTATAAGCTTGCGGTACATAAGTCCAAGATCGCCGAAAAGAGCCATAACGGGGCCAGATGTAAAGATCGTGTCAATCTCTCTTGGTATGATAAGGTTAGAGCCGCCTATTTTAAGATTTATTGAAAAAAGGGCAGTCTGAACGATTATACCGGAAAGAAGGTCTCTTATATTGAATTTGACGTGGATTATGCCTGTTGCAAGGCCAGCGACCGCTCCCGCTATCATTGCAGCGGGGATAGTAACAAAGGGATCAGCACCACTTGTCAATAAAACAGCTGTAACAGCAGCCCCCAGAGGGAAGCTGCCGTCAACTGTAAGGTCTGGAAAATCAAGTATTTTATATGTAATGTAAACACCGTAGGCAATAAGGCCGTATATAAGGCCCTGCGTAAGGGTGCTTACACAAAGGTCGAAAACAATATTCATAATAAAAACCTCTATTTTTACTGAGCATTAACAGCGATCGCTTTTTCTGCTATATCGGCAGGTATCTCAACGGCAAATGCTGCCGCCGCATCATTATTTATATAAATCCCGTATTCTGTGATAGTTTCGTAAGGCATCTCGCTCGCTTTAGCCTCGCCTTTAAGCACCTTAACTGCCATTGCGCCTGTCTGTTTGCCAAGCTCAAAATATTCAATACCTGCAGAAGCAACACAGCCTAAAACTACCTGTTCAACCTCGCTGCCGTAAACAGGGATACCCGCTTCATCTGTTTTTTCAAGGATAGATGCAAGAACGCCTACTACGTTGTTATCTGTAAGGTTTGAGAAACAGTCAACACCTTTAGCGATAAGTGTATCTGCGGCCTGTGTTGCCTGTGACTGCTGAGTGATACCGATCGCCTCAATAGCAAATCCGTAATCGGGAGCAAGCTCTTTATACTCTCTTATGGCTGAAACAGAGTTGGGCTCGCTTTCTGTGTAGATGATACCGATAGTATCATCATCGGGCTGAAGGCTTCTTATAAGGTCAAGCTGTGCCGCAATGGGAAGCTTATCGCTTGTGCCCGTTACGTTGCCTTTATCAAGCTTTGCTTCAACGGGGTCTGTGATAGCTGTGAAAATAACTGGGATATCCTTATCCTCTGCCGCTGCATAGCAGGCTGTTGCGGAAGGAGTTGCGATGGCACACATTATATCAACATTCTGTGCTGAAAAGTTCTGTGCTATCTGTGTTGTTGTTGCATCGTTAAAGCCTGCGTTCTGATAATCTATAACAAAGTCCTCACCCTCAACAAGACCTGCATCCTTAAGGCCCTGGATAAAGCCCTCGCGGCAGTTATCCAAAGAAGCATGCTCGCCGTACTGAGAAATACCTATTTTGTAAGGGTTTGTTTTTGCTTCTTCTGTTGATGATGAACAGCCTGTTAAACAAGCTAATGATAAAACTGATACTAAAGCTAAAGATAATAATTTTTTCATAATATATTCCTCCGGTTTTTATTATATTGGTATTGATCTGATTTAAAGAATTTATATTAAGCTTCGCCATCGAAAATCCAGTATCATCATATTTTATTCCTCCAGTCTAATAAAAAAAGTCTTATCCCACTAAAGGGACAAGACTTGAATATCCTGCGGTACCACCCAATTTGGTGAAAATATCACCCTCTTTTAATCGTACTTTAAATACGACCCGAATTTATAACGGGTACGGCTCCCGTCGGTTACTACTTGCCTTCGCTTTCGACCGCCCTCATAAGTCCATTCACTTTAATCCCGCTACCGCACTCACACCACCGGCGGCTCTCTGAAAAACTTCGCTTAAAGCTACTACTCTTAATCACAGGTTTATTTTGTATTGTGGTCATTTTAGCAGACGAAAACTATTTTGTCAACACTTTACAGCGATAAATTTAAAAAGTTTTTCGGCAAAAAAAAGACCACTTAAAAGTGGCCTTTAGGTTTTCAAAATTTTTTATACTGGCTCTTTTCGGAAAGCGTAAGTGCTTTTATTCACCGAAAAGCGCTTTTGCAAAGCCTGCGGCATCAAAGGGCTGAAGATCCTCTATGCCCTCGCCTACACCGATATATCTTACGGGTATGTTAAGCTCGTTTTTGATGGCGATAACGATACCGCCCTTTGCTGTTCCGTCAAGCTTGGTAAGGATTATGCCTGTTATATCGGCAACCTCTTTAAAAAGCTTTGCCTGCTGGAGCGCGTTCTGTCCTGTTGTTGCATCAAGCACAAGCAGTACCTCACGGTTGGCATCGGGATATTCCCTTTCTGTTACCTTGGCTATCTTTTTAAGCTCCTCCATAAGGTTTTTCTTGTTATGGAGCCTTCCTGCGGTATCGCAGATGAGCACATCTGTTTTTCTTGTTTTGGCCGCATTTACAGCATCAAAAACAACTGCCGCAGGGTCGGTATTTTCCGCATGCTTTATGACCTCTATGCCGCTTCTTTCTCCCCATACCTCAAGCTGGTCGATAGCCGCCGCCCTGAAGGTATCGGCCGCCGCAAGAAGGACTTTTCTTCCGTCCTTTTTAAGGTTGTTGGCAAGCTTGCCTATCGTGGTCGTTTTGCCAACGCCGTTAACACCTATAACAAGCACAACTGAGGGAGAAGGGAAAGAAAAATCATCGTCACTTCCCTCTTCAAGCATAGCTGTTATCTCTTCAATAAGCATACCCTTTATTTCCTGAGGATCCTTTGTGCCCTCTCTCTTTACTCTTTTGCGTAGCCTGTCAACTATCTCAACCGTTGTGTTAACTCCGATATCCGCCATGATAAGTACCTCTTCAAGTTCCTCAAAAAGGTCCTCATCTATAGAAGAAAAGCCGCCAAGCACGCTGTCAACACCGCTTAAAATGCTCTTTCTTGTTTTGCCAAGGCCTTCTATAAGCCTGCCGAAAAAGCCTTTTTTCCTTTCGGGCTCAGCTTCCTCTTCTATCTCCTCTATCTCTTCGGCTATCTCTTCTCTTACTTCCTCAACAGCCTCTTCTATCTCTTCCTTTATTTCCTCAACAGCTTCCTTTAAATCTTCAGCTATTTCTTCAAGTATGCCCTCATTTTCAGGCTCCTCGTTCTTTTTAAAAAAATTAAAAAGTCCCATTTAAACCTCTCCTTAAATCGCGTCTTTTTTAGCGTCCTCAAATTTAACGGAAATTATTTTTGAAACGCCTTTTTCCTGCATAGTAACTCCATACATAGTGTCCGCAGATTCCATAGTTCCCTTTCTGTGGGTTATAACTATAAACTGTGTATCGTCTGCAAATCTTTTAAGATACTGTGCAAAGCGGTTTACATTGGCATCGTCAAGGGCCGCCTCTATCTCGTCAAGCACGCAGAAGGGTGACGGCTTCATCTTGAGGATGGAGAAAAGGATAGCTATTGCCGTAAGGGCCCTTTCTCCGCCCGATAAAAGCATCATATTCTGCAGGTTCTTTCCGGGGGGCTGTGCTATTATCTCTATGCCCGAATCAAGGACATTGCTCTCATCGCTGAGCTTAAGATATGCCTTGCCGCCGCCGAACATTTCTTTAAACACAACATTGAAGTTTTCGGAAATGACCTTGAACTGCTCCGCAAACTGTTTTTTCATGAGCTCTGTAAGGTCATTTACCATGACCATAAGCTTTTCTTCAGCGCTTAATATATCGTCCCTCTGACTTGTAAGGAATTCATATCTTTCCTTTGTTTCTCTGTACTGCTCAATGGCGTTTACGTTAACGTGGCCAAGCTCCTTTATCTGTCCCTTAAGGCCTTTAACGCCCTTATCTGCCTCTGTGTTTGTAAGGGTAAGATCCCTTAAGCCCTCCGCCATCTGATAGGTTATTTCATACTCTTCCCAGATCTCGTCTATTATCTTCTGTTTATCCTCTTTAAGCCTTTCTATCTTTGTTTCAGTCTTAAAGATATCGTTTTTAAGAAGAGAGGAGGATTCAAGTGCATCCTGCTGTTCGTCCTCAAAATCCTTTGTCTCGCCGGTTTTGATCTTCTTTTTATCGTTAAGGGCTTCTATCTCGCCTGAGCAAAGGGCAAATTTTGCCTCTGCCTTATCAAGCTCTGCATTAAAGGCATCTTTTTCCTCTTCTTTTTCAGCCTTAAGCTTTTCAAAAGCGGCTATGTTTTCATCAAAAGCTGAAAGGGAGTCGTTTTTAAGCTCTATCTCACCCTCTATACGGCTTATGTTTTCTTCAATGGCCGTCTTTTTCTCCTTAAGGGCAGATATGTCGACCTTGATAGCTGTAAGATCGCCTAAGAGTTTTTCTCTTTCTGCCTTACCTGTTTCGGTCGTTCCCTTGAATACAGAAAGCCTGTCCTCAAGCTCTTTTATGTCTTCCCTTGTGCTTTCTATCTCGTCCTTGTAATACTCTATATCCTCTGTTGCGGAGTCTATCTGCTTTGTAAGAAGTGCGGCCTCTTTTTCAAGGCTTTCCTTTTTCTCGCCAAGCTCGGCAAGGGTTTCTTCGGACTGGGTATATTCCTGCCTTAAGGATGCAACAGACACCCTTATTTCCTGTATCTTTTCAAGGTTCGTTGTTTCGTTACATTTAAGTAAAACAAGCTCTTCATCAAGCTCATCGCCTTTAGCCGTAAGCTTTCCTATATCGCTTTTAAGCTTAAGCACCATATCTTTAAGCTCGCCTATCTCTCTGCCGCGGGCAAAAAAGCTTGTGCTCTTTTTAGAAACACTGCCGCCTGTCATCATACCGCCGGGGGCAATGACATCGCCCTCGAGGGTAACTATGCGGTATTTATATCCTGCTTTTCTTGAAAGCCTTACCGCATGGTCTATGTTTTCCATAATAACTACCTTGCCTAAAAGGTTATCTATTATGCTTTTATATTTTTTATCAAACTTAACAAGCTCGCTTGCAATGCCTATAAAGCCTTCCGCACCTGAAAGCTCGCCCTTTTCGTTACCGAAGGTTTTACCCTTTATAACGGATAAGGGAAGGAATGATGCCCTGCCAAGATTATTGGCTTTAAGGTAGTTTATGGCATTTTTAGCCTCGTCCTCATCAACGGTCACGATATTCTGCATACCTGCACCAAGGGCTGTTTCTATGGCTGTTTCATATTTTTTATCTACCTTTATAAGCTCGCCAACGGCACCGCAAACACCTTTAAAGCGGGTATCCCTTAATTTAAGGATACTTTTAACGCTTTTGTAAAAACCTTCATAATCCTTTTCCATCTCGCTTAAAACGCTGTAACGGGATATCTTTTCGCCAAGCTCACGGTTTTTCGCTTCAAGGTCTGCTTTTATTTTTGAAAGCTTTACGGAAATTGCATCTGCCTTTTCTGTAATAGCTTTATTTTCTTCGTTTAAGGCCTCTATTTTTTCATCGGACTCAGAAAGCTTGAGCTTAACGGCTTCCTTATGCACATTGGCCGCTTCATAACGGCTTTCGGCCTGCTCTTTTTCCGCATTTATCTGTTCAAGGCGGAGCATGAACTGCTCGTTAAGTGCCTCAAGACGCATTTTGTTGTTTTCGGCATCGGAGATATTTTTCATCTCCTCAAGTATCTCGCTTTTAAACTCCTCAATATGCTCCTCGTTGACACTCATAAGGCTTTCAACTGTGTTATACTCGGCCTCTTTATTTTTAAGGTCAGCATTTTTTTCATCAATGACCTTTAAAAGGGCGCTCTTTTCTGAGCCTAATTCCAGAAGAGAGCCCGTAAGAGAGTTTACATCAAGCTTAGCCTGTGATATATCGCTTTTGATCCTTTCAATGTTGCTGTCGTAGTTAAGTATCTGTGAAACACAAAGGTTGATGGCACCCTCTGCCTTTTCCTCCTCGGCCTTTATATCAACAAGCTCGCTGTTTTTTAAAGCTATCTCGTTATCGAGGGCCTCTATCTCCTCTTTAAGCAGGCGGGCAGCCTCTCTTATCTCCTTTATGCGCTCATCCTTCATATTGGAGTCGTCAGTCATTATCCTGTAGGCTTCTTCAAGCTTATCAAGGTTTTCGTCAAGCTTTGTTACATAGTTATAAAACCTTGTTATTTCAAGGCTTTTAAGTTCTTCCTTAAGGGCTATGTATTTTTTTGCCTTTTCGCTTTCCTTCCTTAAGGGCTCAACATTGCTTTCAAGCTCATTTATTATATCCTGTACCCTTTCAAGATTACGCTGTTCCTTTTCAAGCTTATCAAGGGTCTCGTTCCTGCGATTTTTATATTTAACAATACCTGCAGCCTCTTCAAAAAGCTTACGTCTGTCCTCACCCTTTGAGCTTAATATCTCATCTATCTTACCCTGGCCGATGATAGAATATCCCTCTCGTCCAATACCTGTATCCATAAAAAGCTCGTGTATATCC
This sequence comes from Lachnospiraceae bacterium, assembly GCA_015057875.1. Classification (GTDB taxonomy): domain Bacteria; phylum Bacillota; class Clostridia; order Lachnospirales; family Anaerotignaceae; genus SIG274. The sequence continues at coordinate 17,185 of SVDG01000003.1, forward strand.
TTTAAGCGGCACTGTGTACCGTTTATGGCATACTTGCTTTCTCCTGAACGGAAAACAGTTCTTGTTACCTTTACCTCGCTATAGTCTACGGGTATTTTGCCGTCACTGTTATCAAGAGTAAGAGAAACCTCAGCAAAGCCTAAGGGTTTTCTCATCTGTGTGCCCGCAAAGATAATATCCTCCATTTTATCTCCGCGCAGACTTTTTACCCTCTGCTCGCCAAGCACCCATTTGATAGAGTCAGAAATATTGCTCTTTCCGCTTCCGTTGGGGCCTACTACGGCTGTTATGCCGTTATCAAAATCTAATTTGATTTTATCGGGAAAGGACTTAAAGCCCTGCAGATCCAAATGCTTTAAATACATAATGCACCTCTTATTTCATTCCCCTTAACTTATCTATCAGTTTCTCAAAGCCTTCAGGCAGGGGTGACCTGAATTCCATATATTCCTTTTTAGTGGGATGGATAAAGCCAAGCACTCCTGCGTGGAGCACCTGTCCGTCATTTATGCCGAAGGGCTGTTTCTCGCTTCCGTAAACCTTATCTCCAAGCAAGGGGTGGCCTATGCTTGACATATGCACCCTTATCTGATGAGTCCTGCCCGTTTCAAGCTGTGCCTGCATAAGGGTATATTTACCGTATCTTTCAAGCACCTTGTAATGGGTAACAGCTCTTCTTCCGCCCTTATCTGTTATAGCCATCTTTTTTCTGTCCTTGGGATTTCGTCCGAGGGGTTTATCCACCGTGCCGTTATCCTCTTTTATATTTCCGAAGCAGATAGCATAGTATATCCTTGTTATGGAGTGGTCCGCAAGCTGCATGGCAAGCTCTCTGTGGGCATTATCGTTTTTTGCGGACACAAGTATGCCCGATGTATCCTTATCTATCCTGTGGACGATACCGGGACGAAGCTCTCCGTTTATGCCCGAAAGGCTTTCACCGCAATGGTACATAAGGGCATTTACGAGAGTACCTGAAAAATGTCCAGCCGCCGGATGAACGACCATTCCCTTTGGCTTATTTACAACTATTATATCCTCATCCTCATAAATAACATCAAGAGGGATATCCTCAGCCACTATGTCAACATTTTCTGGATCGGGTATAATGGCACTTACCATATCGCCGCATCTTAGTTTATAGTTGGATTTTATATTTTTTTCATTAACAAGTATCTCTCCGCCTTCAATAAGCTTCTGCACCATACTTCTTGAAAGAGAGTCCATATTGTCGGAAACAAAAACATCTATCCTTTTGCCTGTATCCTCTTTTTCAGCTATAAGAGTATATCTTTCCATTTCAATCTTCCTTTTTGGGCTCGTCCTTAATAACAAAAAGCACGGTAAACGCCATCAGAAACGCACCTGCAACAACAAAAATATCCGCCACGTTAAAAACAGGGTAATCAATAAAGGTCACCTCAAAAAAATCCACAACAAAACCACGGGCGAGCCTGTCTATGCAGTTGCCGATGGCTCCGCCAAGTATCATAACAAGGCTTATCCTTAAAAGGTCATTGCCCTTGTCACGGGGAAGCCTTTTAAAGGCGATGACCGTACCTATGGCAATGGCAAGGGTCATCACAACAAAAACCCATTTTGCACCCTGAAGTATACCGAAGGCTGCGCCAAAATTTCTTACAAAGCTGAAATCCATTATGCCTTCGATAAATGTAATACTGCCTATAGGCATAAGCTTTGTTACGGCTATATATTTAGTAAGCTGATCTATCGCAACTATGGCGATAAGAAGCAGTAAATAAACCATATCTTATTCCTCACTTAAAATGTATCTTATACCGTTTCTTATTTCTTCCTCGGTAAGCTCCTTTGTCCTTAAAGGTGTGCCTATATTTTCGATAAGCACAAAACCTATCTTGCTGTTCCTTGCCTTTTTATCCAGGAACAATGTTTTATATATATCCTCCTCATCAAGGCCCGTAACTCTTACCGGAAGGTCAAAAAACTTAAGTATTTGCTCAAGCTTTGTTACCTCTTTTTTATCTATATATCCTTTATCGGCACTTATTTTCATAGCCGCTGCCATACCTATGGCAACGCACTCGCCGTGGATAAGCAAAAAGCCTTTAAGGGTCTCTACCGCATGGCCTATGGTATGGCCAAAGTTAAGTATCTCCCTTAAACCACTCTCTTTTTCGTCCTCATTAACGACCGCCGCCTTGATCTTACAGCAGTCTTTTATTATTTCAACTATGGCTGAAAGCTCGCCATTTTTGATTTTTTCTTTATTATTCTGAACAAAACTATAAACATCAGGTGAAAAAATAGGCCCGTACTTGATGACCTCTGCCATTCCCGCATTAAATTCACGCTCGGGTAATGTTATAAGCGTATCCGTGTTTATATACACAAGCTTGGGCTGATAGAAGGCACCAACAATGTTTTTAACACCGTTAAAATCTACGCCTACCTTGCCGCCTACGCTGCTGTCCACCTGAGAAAGAAGTGTCGTAGGTATCTGGATAAAGCTTACGCCTCTCATAAATGTTGCGGCAGCAAAGCCTGCCATATCACCGCACACGCCTCCGCCAAGACCAAAAACGACCGTTGATCTATCCGCTTTTTTATCAAGCATAAATGTATATATATCCCTTACGGTATCAAGGTGCTTGCTTTTTTCTCCGGCCTCAAATGAAAACACAGATACATTCTCAAAAACCTTTTCAAGCTCTTTAACGACAACGGCACCGTAGATGGGCGCAACATTACTGTCACTTATAACGATAGCTGTGCTTTTTTTATCGACTGCAGATTCTACTGCTTCTGCAAGGCCCTCAAATCCCTTTTCTATAAGTATAGGATAGCTTCCGCCGGGGGTAGAAACAAACACTTTTTCCATAATGTCACCTTCAAACAAAAAGCCCGGTCATCCGAGCTTTATTTATCATCATCTTCTTCGCTGAATACGTATGTATCGCTCTGCTGCATTATTTTAGCCTCGGCCTCAATAAGCATCATTATCCTTTTTTTCATGCGGTAATACTTTTTAACAAGCTCATCGTTTGCGGCCTGTATCCTTTCCGCCTCTGCCTTTGCACCGGAAATTATCTTATCTGCTTTTTCAAAGGCTTCCCTTTCAGCCTGCTTTATGATACCTTTGCCGTCCGCATAGGCATCTTCAAGAATGCTTTCGGCATCCGTCTGTGCCTTATCAAGCATTTTTCTTACACTTTCCTGTGCCTCGGCATATTTGTTTTTAACGCATATATTTGTGGCATCCATTACCTGATTGGCCATTTTTTTGGCCTCCTCAAGATAACGCTCCTTTGCCGTATAATCCTCGACCTTTATTTTAAGGTCATCTGTTTCCTCATAAAGCCTTAAATTTTCAATATAAAGCTCCTGATAATCAAGATAGACATCTTTGATGAACTTATCAACCTCATCCTTACGGTATCCGCCAAAACTGCTTTTAAACTTTTTACTTTTAATATCGCGTGGTCTTAACAAGGTCCATCACTCCTTTTGTCTAAACGTATCTGTCTATAACTATGCCTATCCTGTCCTTTTTTGTTCTTCCTTTTATTTCTTTTACCTTTGCCCTGCCAAATCCTCTCGCAGATAAAACATCGCCTTCATTTACCTCGCAGGAAGCACTTGTAACCGTTTCCCAGTTAAGCTGTACCTTTTCGGCATCAATAAGAGCCTTTGCATTACCTCTTGAAAGGCCAAAAGCCGATGAAACTATGCAGTCAAGCCTTAAGGAAGGTACGGTCGAAAACAATTCTTTTACATTCCTTGTGCCCATATCGATCCCGTCAGTATCTTTAACTGTGCATCTAACGGGTGTTCTGCCTACCTTAAAAAGATTTGCGGCAATATAATCCGCAATATCCTCCATAGCGAGAACTAAAGCTTTGTTTCCGTTTATTATTATATCCCCTGTCCTGTCCCTGTCTATGCCAAGGCCAAGTATAGAGCCAAGATAATCCCTGTGGCTCAAGGAGGAGCTGAATCTTTTATCAGTCTCTATCTCAACAGCCTTTATCGGAAAATCCGCCTCTGTTATATCAAAAAAATCGGGACAGAAGCCTATCATTTTCCTTTCGGCATCAGCAAAGCCACCGAAAACACAAATATTAAGGTCACCCTTCAAGTATTCAAGGCTTTTTGAAAACTTATAAATATGCCCGGGTGACAGGAAAAAGGTAAACCTTTCTTCCCTGCGTCTTAAACTTAAATCAGCCTGATCCAAAACTTTTGCCAGCAAAAGCTTGTCCTCAGGCTGAACAAATCTTTTTAAAAAAGCCTCTTTGTCTAACATAGTTAAACACCACCTGCCAGCTTAAAAAACAGAATATATAACATTTATGATGATAGTTCTTAAAAGCTGGATCAAAAATAATGCGATAACAGGTGAAAAATCAAGCATCATTCCTCCGCCAAGGGGGGATCTGCCTATCATATTCCTTATGGGGCCAAGGAAAGGCTCTGTAAGCACATAAAAGAACTCCTTTATTTTGCTTCCGCTACCACCAACAAGCCAGTTGCAAAGCACCCTGCCCATAATAAGCACATATAAAACATTTGAAAAAACCATTACTGAATTGCTCAGTAACCATCTCATATCGGAAAAACCGTTCACTTTAATACCTCCGGATTATTTTGAAGAGGGTACCCAGGGGAGAATTACCCCTTTTGTTTTTAACTCCTCTTTTACGTTGCCTGATACATCAACATTATCGGGAGCAATGATAAAGATGTTGTTCGCGATCCTCTGGATACTTCCGTCTATTGAATAGCATGCACCGCTTAAAAAGTCCATTATCCTCTGTGCAACAGGGTATTCAACCTTTTCAAGGTTTACAACAACGGGCTTTTTAGCCTTAAGCTGATCGCAGATAGACTGTGAATCCTCATATTTTTCAGGACGGATGATAACTACCTGAAGCTGATTGTTTGTGTTATGTACGCTTACAACAGGTGCAGACTGATTTTTTCTTGCACTGATACGGCGGCTTACAATATCCTCTTCCTCGTCATCTTCGTCTCTTTCTTTTCTGAACCTTGAGAAACGTGAAGGCTTTTCTTCATACTGCTCTTCTACCATATCCTCTTCTTCATCAACATACTCACCAAACATTACGTCTTTAACTTTATCAAAAAGTCCCACTTTGATTTCCTCCTTGGATCATAAATATACTCTGGGTCCGAAAATACCTGTACCAACCCTGACTATTGTTGCACCCTCCTCTACGGCTACCTCGTAATCACCTGTCATGCCCATAGATAGAATGTCCATATTAACATTATCAATTTTTTTGGCGTTGATGTCAACAAGTAATTGCCTAAGCCTTACGAATACGGGTCGGTTTTGTTCACCATCTTCAACAAAAGGGGCAACTGTCATAAGTCCTCTTACCCTTATGTTGTGCATGGTGCTTAGCTTTCTTATTATATCCTCTGCCACATCGCAGGTGATACCGAATTTGCTTTCCTCATCGGCCACGTTTATTTCAACGAGTATATCCATGACCTTTTCAGCCTTTGCCGCTTTTTTGTTTATTTCCTCCGCAAGCTTAAGGCTGTCTACTGAATGGATAAGGGTCACTTTGTCGATTATATATTTGACCTTGTTTGTCTGCAGATGGCCTATCATATGCCATTTAACGTCCCTGCAAAGGGTATCGTATTTATCCATTATCTCCTGCACCTTGTTTTCGCCAAGCTCACAAAGCCCTGCGTCGACCGCTTCCCTTATGCGTTCGTTATCAATGGTTTTTGTCACCGCAAGCAAAAGCACATCCTTAGGATCTCTTCCTGCCTTCTCGGCTGCTCTTGCTATCTTTTCCCTGATGACCTCTATATTTTCTCTGATAAAGCTTTCCATTTTTTGTCACCTCAATAAAGTGCCTGTGATTCTGAAACTGTAGCCGCATCCGCAACTATTTTGTCATATATCCTCAGTCCATAGCCCGATTCGCTGTCTACTATCGTATATTCCGCATTCTGCCCGATAATATCGATCATCTTAAACTGTGCCATGGAGCTGTTTGCCACATAAACACCTTTATACACAACAAGCTCGCTTACCGTATAGCTTTGTGCCTCCATTCCTGTGCCTTTAAGTATCGTATCCCCAAGCTTGATGCCATCGGTAGACTGATTAACGTAAGCAAAACCCTCGTCATAGCCGGTAACACTGATATTTACGAGTTTATCGCCCTCATTGTCTTTTTTGATAACGCTTGTTTCTCCGACACTTTCAATAACACATTCTATAGGCAGTTTAATGAAGGATTTTTCAACTATGGCTTCGTTGGGTATTTTGAAGCCCTCGTATTTATCCTCGTTTATTTTGAAGGTAAGCTCTCTTTCCGAAATAAAATCCGTTATGTCCTTATCCGTAACGAAAATAACAAAGTTTTCACCCTCTTTGGGAGAGATACTGTAAATTTCAGCTATTATTATTTTTTCCTCTTCATTTACGGTAGTGTAAAGCTCTTTTGTATCGCCCTTTTTCCAGTCCACGCTTTCGTTTTCGTCAATAAAGGCTGCTATATACCATGTGTTTGATGAAACTATTTTAAAGAGAGGGTCACCCTCCTTAACATCGCTGGAATGTCTTATATAGCTGACATCATAGCTCATTTTAAAGTTTTCCTTGGTGATAGATGCCATATTTTCAGGCGTAAACTCGCTTTCAAAACCGTCTGTCCTGTAGGAAACTATACCGCTGAGAGCATTTGTTATATAGCTTTTATTTTCGCCAAGCTGAGCCTCATAATTAAGACGCTGGCTCTGAAGCTCCGAAAGGCTCTGGCTTGATTCCGCGACCCATATATTGGTCCTTGCATCCATATAGGATACTGCCCTTTCTTTCATATCGTATACACCCGATATATCACCTGAAAGGAATTTATAGGTATGGTCATCAAAAACCGTATCTATCTGTTTTTCTATATTATTTATATCGCTTGAAAAAACGGAAATATCCGTACGGTTTTTCTGAATATCTATTATGCTTCTGTCTATGGTATCTATCTCTGCCTCTATTTTTTCAACCTTGGCAGAATCCTCAACAGAGCATATCACCTTGTTTTTTGCAACCTTTTCATTATCGGTATAGAAATATCTGGGAGTTCCGCTCCTTGTGCTTGTAACAACACTTTCCTCCCTTATGATAAGTCCTTCTATAGTAGCAGGCAGCATTATCGAACCCATCTCAACAGACTCGACCCTTACAGACGGACGGGTAGCAAAGCTTATAAGATAGCCCGCCAGATATACCGCAAGGATGAAAAAAGTAACGACCGTAAAGATCTTATATCCGCCTTTAGTGCGTTTTTTTGTATGCTTTATTTCTTCGTGATGTTCTTTTTTGCTGTGATGGCCCAATTCGTCACCCCCTTAAGCTTCTTTAACTAATATATTATAATATATTTTTTGCTCAAGGTAAATAAAAACAGCCTTTTTTATAAACTTTGCGCTTATGCCATATTCCTCCTTATGGTCTCCTTAGCCTTCTTCTCTATGCGGCTTACCTGGACCTGACTTATACCTATCTCCCCTGCTATATCTGCCTGGGTACGATCTGAAAAATAACGCATTTTTATTATCCTTCTTTCGTTTTCCGGAAGAGCTGCTACTACCTCTCTTAAGGCTATTATATCGACCCTTCTTTCCTCATCATCATCTCTGCAGGCAAGCTTATCCACAAGGAAGATGCCGCTTCCGTCATTCTGATAAACGGTCCTGTTTATGGACTCTATATCCCTGCCCGCCTCAAGGGCTTCCAAAAGGACATCCCGCCTTACGCCAAGGGCATCCGCAAGAGTGCTTAAAGAAGGTGCTTCTCCGTTTTTCTTTAAAAGTTCCTCCTGCATATACCTTGCCCTTATGTTGAGCTCCTTAAGGGGACGGCTTATTTTTATCATACCGTCATCCCTTAAAAATCGTTTTATCTCGCCCATTATCATTGGCACGGCATAGGTTGAAAACTCCACATTATAGCTCATATCGAATTTTTCTATACACTTTAAAAGGCCGATCGCACCTATCTGGAAAAGATCCTCCGCATCGGCTCCTCTTTCACGAAATCGCCTTACAATGCTCCATATAAGCCCTGCGTTTTCCTTTATTATAAGCCCCTTTGCACCCTCATCGCCCTTTTGTGCAAGCAGTATCATATCCCTGACACGTTCATTCATAGACTACCACCTTAAACTTCCTTCATAAGCCTTACCGTGGTGCCTTTATCCCTTTCGCTTTCAACCTCAACCAAGTCCATAAAGCTTTCCATTACCGTAAAGCCAAGACCCGACCTTTCTTCCGAAGCCTTTGTTGTAAACATCGGCTCCATTGCTTTTTTTATATCGTCAATACCGCATCCTCTGTCCTCAATTTCTATGTATACCTTTCTTTCTTCGCTCCTCAGCCTTAAAAAAACATCTCCCGCCTTACCGTCATAGCCGTGGATGACCGCATTTGTAACAGCCTCCGATACTGCCGTTTTTATATCGGAAAGTGTGTCAACATCAGGGTCAAGCCCTAACACAAATGCCGATACCACAAGCCTTGCAAGGCTTTCGTTTAAAGAAAGTGCGGGAAAAGTTACCTCCATCCAGTTTTTCATGATCATTCCTCCCCGTAGCTTATATCTACTACCCTTTCAAGACCGGATAGCTTTATCATTTTTGAAAACTCTTTCTTTACCCCTGTTACCAAAAGGCAACCGCCGAGGCTTTTTACAAGCCTGAGCCTGCCCATAACAAAGCCTAAAGCCGAACTATCCATAAAAGTAACGCCGCTTAAGTCGATCTCCATGTCCCTCAGTCTTCTTTCTATAAACTCCTTATCCGTCCTGTATCTTGCGTGCTCACAGCTATGATGGTCTATATCCCCCGTAAGCCTTACCACAAGGACATTGCTCTTTATGCCGAAAGCTACTTCCATAAAAATCTCTCCTCCCGGTTTTTTACAAATAAACTATACTTTAAATTATTCCCCGTTTCTTTAAAAACAATTCCAAAAATTAGTACAAAAAAAGCGGAAACCGTTAAGATTTCCGCTTTTTTGATATTTATTCATTTTTGTTTATCTTTTTCCGACAGCCTTTATAATGGCACCGTAACCTTCCTTATCAAGCACATCAAGTGCCTCCTTTGAAAGATTCTGACATTTTCTTGAAAGAGGTGCGATAAAAGCACCCTCTGCACCGCCGAAGGCATCGCCCTTTATCCAGCTTAACACCTTAAGGGCATTGTCTGCGTTTTTATTTTTTATAAACTCGTCCTCAGCCATACGGAAATACTCATAATCCGTACCTACTGCCGTTTTATCTATGCTGTAGGCATTATCCGAAAATGTTATTGCCTCACTTTCGCTTACTGCCTTTCTTAAGTTATACATCGTTGTGTTAAAAATAGGCGTAAGGGCCTTTGTAGGCGCCTCCTCCCACACGTTTTCTATTATCCTGTTTTTGCTTACCCCCTCGCCGTCCATATAAACAAGGTAGGCCATTATATCCCTTGCCTTTGTTGTACGCCATTTTACCTCTTTATCCAAGCCTGACCATACTCTGAACTTACCGAATACCTCGGCATAGGCCATTTTGTTTTCAAGCGCACACTTAATGAAGACCTGCTCAAGATTTTTTATCGTATCCTCTCTTTCGCTTAGGAGTATCAGCACTTTAAGCTTGCTTCTGTCTATATCGCTCAAACCGCTTGCCTCGGGGGCATTGTCGCTTACCCAGCTTATATACTGCTCCGCCTTAAGCCTCTCGCCCTTCTTGATACAGTAAAGGGCAATATCCATAACAAGGTTTACAAAAAATACATTAAGCATACCGCCGCTTTCCTCGATTATAAGGTCAACAACGGGCATTATTTTATCAACATCGTTCCTATCCACAAGTATCTTTATGTAAATACAAAGGCATTCCACCCCGGATGCAAAATCCAGAGCATTTATGTCAGAAGTAAGTGACATAAAGCGTTCACTTGTTTCCTTTGAAAGAGATGCATCATAAAGCTCTTTTATTATGCCGAAATATGTATTGTAAAGGGCGTGGTTTTTAAGCGGCTCCATATAAGCCCCTACAAAGCCTATGCATTCTTTTATGCCTTGTATGGAGGTCCTTTCACCAAATACCTCTTCATAGAGTGCTATTTTAAGATACTGAAGCTCTCCGTACCATATTTCTCCCGTTATGCCGCTTTCAACAAGCTCTCTTTTGCATTTTTCAAACTCCTGCGAAGCCTTTTTCCTGTCACCTATTATATGCAGGGCACTTAAGCCGTACATATATATCTCACTTCGTTTTTTTATCCAGTAATCCTCTTTTTCGTTCTCCTTGCTCTTTTCATAGGCATAAACTGCCCTAGCAAGGCGTTTTGAAAAATAATACACGCATACAGAAAGGCGTTCGTAAAGCTTTTTGACCCTTAAATCACCCTTTACGGAGCTTTTTTCCATACCACGCAGACAGATGTTATAGGCCTCGTTAAACTCGCCCATATCGTTAAGGACGCTTATTTTCTCTGCGTCTATGAAATAACCGTATAAAAGCGGATGCTCGCCTCTTGCTTTTTCCGCTTCGTTTATTACAGAAAGGGCCTCTTTAAGATATGATGTATTCCTTAAGGCTCTTGATGTAAAAACTGCGGAATATATAAACCTTGTATCGTAAGGGTGGGATCTGAAATACTCAAAAGCCTTAAGCACAAGGCTGTAGCCTCTGCTGTAATCGCCTCTTAAAACAGATAAAGCACCGTCAACGGCATAAACTCCATAGCCCTTTTCATCAAGGGGGGCTATAAAGCTTAAAGTCTTATCCAGAAAATCAAGCTCGCCATCATCAAGCAGTTTAAAGCCTGACTTATCAAGGCAAAGAGCGGCCTCCTCCCTTTTACCCAGAAGCATACAGTATTTAATAAAGCTGATGCTGTCCTCTGTTTCATCGTAATAGGAGAGCAGTCTTTCATTCACAAGCTTCTTAGGAAGACCTACCCTTTCCGCAGCAGCGGCCTTAAGCATAGGATGAAGAGCAAAGCTGTTATCGGAAAATGTCGCAAAAAAGCTTCCACGCATATCTTCCGCTATCCTTATACCGTATTCCGCACCATAAAGATATTCGCAAAGGCCAAAGGGTATATCATCTATAAGCACCGTATCGGAAACAAGGCGTTTTTTATCGCTTTCAAGCTTTTCGTAAACGTTTTTAAAAATATATGAAAGGGCCATATCTCTGCCCACCGCATAGCTTTTTGATACCGCCATAAAGCCTGCCGCAGCCGCATAGCCACCTATCTCGCGGATAAGGGCATCATCGTCTGTACCTGTTATGCTCGCAGCCTCTTTATCGGTAAGCCGGAAGGCAGTATTATCAATAAAAACTCCGTCTTTTTTAATAAATGTATCATAAACAGCAGGTAAAAAAACGCGTGAGCTTACGATAAGCTGTACGTTTTCCGCCTCGGCAAAGCTCATAAAAAGCTCCTCATCAAAGAAGTTATCCATATCGTCTATTATAAGGGTATAGCCTTTAAGGTGCTTGTTAAGGGCATTTGTTATATCCTGCTTATCCTCTGTTTCGGCTAAAAATCTTTCGCCGAGGATATCCTTTATTTTTTCGGTACTATCGTATTTTGTAACGCTTGACCAGTATACCTTTTCCTTTTTAAGGGCATAGCTTAAAAGAGCCAGCGTTTTGCCGCAGCCCGCATCTGCACATACATATATGTTTTTTCGTCCTGCCGATTCAATAATGCTCATGATCCCTTCCCTTTCAACATAAAAGGGAGGAAGGGAAGGCAGCTTCTCTCTTGGGTTTAAAGTTTTTTCCAAGACTATCACCTCTTTTAAACTATTAGTTATATTTTAAGACAGTTGTAAACTGCTGTCAAACCTTTAAAGCTGTGCATATATGCTCTTTTTTTCTTTTTATTAAATGCAAAATATGTTAAAATCATTTGTATATTTAAAGCACAAGGAGATCTATCAATGATACGCAGATTTATATCTTACTATAAACCGCATAAGAAGCTGTTTTTTCTGGATATGCTGGCTTCTTTTTTAATGGCGCTTATAAGCATTTCCTACCCTATCGTTACCCGCACCATGCTTAACGACCTTATACCCAACCGCAAATATCAGCTTATAATCGCATTCGGGCTGTTTTTGCTTTTTATGTATGTTATCCGTGCCCTTTTAAACTTTTTCATACAGTATGAGGGACATATGATGGGCGTAAATATGCAGGCACAGATGCGCCGCGATATGTTCCGTCACCTTGAAAAGCTGCCCTACAGATTTTTTGACAGCCACGAAACGGGTAAAATAATGAGCAGGCTTACAAACGACCTTATGGACATAAGCGAGCTTGCACACCACGGCCCCGAAAGCGTTATAATATGCACTTTTTCAATAATTGCATCGTTTATTTATCTCGCTACGATAAATATTTATCTTACCCTTATAATCTTCCTTTGCGTGCCTGCGCTTATAATCATAGCCGCGTCCCTTCGTACAAAAATGCTTAATGCCTTTATGCAGACCCGCCGTTCATTAGGCGAGATAAATGCTTCTATTGAAAGCAGTATATCCGGCATAAGGGTAACAAAGGCGTTCACAAACGCAGATAAAGAGCAGGAAAAATTTGAGGTGGGAAACTCCCTCTTTATTTCCGCAAGAAAAAAAGCCTATCACTCTATGGGTATATTCCACAGCGGTACAAGCTTTATAACAGATGTGTTTAATGTAATAGTGCTTATAGCAGGCGGACTTTTCCTTTACCGCGGAAGCATTACATTTGCGGATTATTCGGCGTTTATCGTGTCGATAAATCTTTTCCTTAACCCTGTTACGACTCTTATCAATTTTATGGAGATGTTCCAGAACGGTATAACAGGATTCCAGAGATTTATTGAGATAATGGACGAGGAGCCTGAAAAGGACTTGCCTGATGCCTGTGATATTGAAAACATAGAAGGCAATATTTCGTTTAAAAATGTTACCTACAGCTATGGCGAGGAGGGCGATGTGCTTAAAGACGTAAGCCTTGAGATAAAAAAAGGCTCTACCTTTGCTCTCGTTGGGCCAAGCGGAGGAGGAAAGACCACTATCTGTCACCTTATACCGAGGTTTTATCCGCTTACGGAGGGGCAGATACTTATTGACGGAGTGGATATAAAAAACATATCCATGACTTCACTCAGGCGTAATATCGGTATCGTTCAGCAGGATATATATCTCTTTAACGCAAGCATCCGCGACAATATCCTCTACGGCAGGCTTGATGCAACCGATGAGGAGGTAATAGAGGCCGCAAAACGGGCTAATATACACGATTATGTTATGTCACTTGAAAAGGGGTATGACACAGTTATAGGCGAGCGTGGTGTAAGGCTCAGCGGCGGGCAGAAGCAGAGGCTTTCTATCGCCCGCGTGTTCCTTAAAAATCCGCCTATACTGATACTTGATGAAGCTACAAGTGCTTTGGATAATACGACCGAGATACTTATACAGCAAGCCCTCGATGAGCTCTGTAAAGGACGTACGACCCTCGTTGTTGCACATAGGCTTTCAACTATTAAAAATGCCGATAAAATAGCCGTTATATCAAAAGGCAATATTATAGAACAAGGTACACATAACGAGCTAATGAACGAAGACGGGCTCTATAAAAAACTATATAGCCAGCAGTTCAGAGAAAGCGATATTGAATAGAACCTTAGGGGCTCTGCCCCCGATACCCCCGCAAGCCTTTAAAAAGGCTTGACCTAAATTTTAATTTGCAAAGCTTTGCTTTGCGTTAAAACCAAAGGGCTACCCCTTTTAATAGGGGTAGCCCTTGGTTTTTAAGCGGAACAAAGTTCCGCAAGTCAAAGTTTGGATTGAACCTTTTCAAAGGTTCACAGGGTTTGGGACAGCGTCCCAAGGGTTTCACTCACTGACTCTTCTGAAATGCAGTTCTACTTTGAATAGGTCTCCGTCAACGTATATATCAAATGAGGCCTTCATAAGCTCGGCGAAGCTTTTAGCGATATTGAGCCCCAGCCCGCTTCCTTCCGTATTACGCGAGCTATCGCCTCTTACAAACCTCTCCATAAGCTCATCACTATCTATATTAAGCCTTTCCCTGGAAATATTTTTAAAGGTGATGACCACGTTCTCGCCTTTGTTTATAACATCAACGTATGCCCTTGTTTCCGGCTGTGCGTACTTACAGATATTATTAAGCACATTATCAAATATCCTCCACAGCTTTCGTCCGTCCGCCATAATAATCGTAGGCACATCCGGCAGCGTTACCACGACCTCAAGCCCTTTTTCCTCAAGCTTTTCGCTGTACTCACCCACCGCCTGATTTATTATCTCGCATACATCCATTTTCTCAAGATCAACAGGAAGGTTCCCCGTAGACGCCTTTGACGCTTCCAAAAGATCCTCCAGCAGCTTTTTGAGCCTGTTCGCCTGTTTTTCAAGCACCTGCGAATACTCGTCTATCTTACCCTCAGGCTCCTCCTTACGTATAAGGTCAACATAATTGATAATAGACGTAAGAGGTGTTTTTATATCATGGCTCACGTTCGTTATAAGCTCCGTACGGAAACGCTCGCTCTTCATCTTCTGCTCAACTGCGCGCCCCATACCTCCGCTTATGCTGTTAAGGTTTTCGCCATGTGTCCTTAAATCGCCTTTAAGATTTGACACATCTATCCTTTCATCAAGGTTACCGCTTGCTATGTTTTCCCCTGCCTCTTTAAGCTTATTTAACGCTATTATCTGCCTGTATAACCATATAAACAAGATCGCATCTATAACGATCGTTATAGGCAGGATAAATATCCCCAGAAGATTTATCAGTATGATAAGCGTAAAGCCAAGCATCCATTTAAACACCAGGTCAAGATTATCAAACAAGCTTCCTATCCCGCCGAACACCTTATGGAAGAACATATAGATAAGTGTGTTTTTAAAAAGCGTACCCGTCTTTATGCGTGTTGCAAGGCTCATAAGCGCCGCAAGGCCAAGTATAACAAGTATGGCAAGTGAAATACCCGCCGTAACTATCTCCACAGCCGCAAACTGATAGAAGCTATCCACACAGAACACAAACACCAGCCCCGCAAATAACATAAGCGTACCCATACCGACTATATAAACATCAAGCGGTATCTTATCCTGCCAGTTAGGCACTATCTCATCCGTGCCCGGTCTGTGGCCTGCGGCACACATAAGGAATATAAGGTCCGCAATAAACACGACCGCCATCAAAAGGCCAAGTATTATTATCCAGTAACGGGCGGAATAAAGCGTATTATGCATCTTATAAAGCTCATAGTATGTATCCCCCGCCGTGGGAGTGCGGAATTTCATTACCACACGGTATGTCTCTTCAAATTCATTTCCGTTTTCGTCTTCATACCAATAATCATAGGTATGTTCAGATTGATGGACTACTTCATTATCGTCAAAAGGTATTCCCTTTACAATAAGGTTTCCACCCTTTCCTTCAGTCTTGACCCTTGATCGGTCATAACCTCCAATGACACCATCCTCGGTTTTTTCCTCAACAGGCAAAGTAACGTATGTATACACCTCGTCCAGATAAACCTCGTATGTATAATTTAAAGTATTGCTTTTTATCTGTTTGTTTATCTGATCCTGCGTATACCCGTTATAGGCAAGGTCTGATATATATCGGCTGTCCTGCCACGCCTGACGGTGGAAGACCGTGCTCTCAAAAAAGCGGTTACCGTCATTTCTGTAATAGCCCTGGCTGTATATATACGAAAAACCCGCCACACAGCCCACACCCGTTATAAATGAAATAACAAGCAAAAACAGGGCAACTACTTTAGCAAACAGGCTTTTGTTTAAGCCTTTCATTTTTTAACCTCCGTTTCCATTTTGTACCCCTGTCCCCATACTACTTTTATGTATCTGGGTTCAGAGGGATTGATCTCAACCTTTTCACGGATATGTCGGATATGTACTGCAACCGAGCCCTCTGAGCCGAAAGGCGACTCGTTCCATACCTGCTCGTATATCTGCGCTGATGAAAAAACTCTGCCTGGGTTCTGCATAAGCAGTTTAAGCATTTTATACTCTATAGGCGTAAGGTATACGTCATCTCCGTCCACGGTTACCGTTTTTGTTTTATCGTCCATACGGATACCGCCTATCACATACACCTCGGTTTCTTTTTCCATACCGCCAAGGGAGGTAAA
>SVDG01000106.1 GCA_015057875.1 Lachnospiraceae bacterium
AAAAATATAAATATAAGGATAAACAGGAACGGGGAGATACATGTTTCTGCCCCTAAAGGCGTTTTATTAAAGGATGTTGAGAACTTCGTTCAGAAAAAAGGGGACTGGATAATTAGGACACTTGCTGAAATGGAACAGGACAGCATGACAAAGCCTGACGGTAACCTTTATGAGGGCAAGATACTGTATCTTCTTGGATATGGTTATAAGCTTGTTCTTGAGGAAGCGGAAAAGAATAAATTTTCCTTTACAAAGGACAGCATTATTTTTTCGACTCCTCATCTAAATGATGGAGAAAGGCTGAAAAAAATATATATGGACTTTCTTATGACCTTGGCCGAGGATGTTTTTGGTTCCGTTCTGAACAATATCATGGCGCTCACAAATGGTGAGTTTTGTGACGAGAAGCCTTCTCTTTCCATAAAAAATATGTCTACAAGATGGGGAAGCTGCAACCGAGAACTTAAAAAGATAAATCTTAATCTTCAGCTTATAAAAGCCGATGAAAAATGTATAGAACAGGTCATTCTTCATGAGCTTGTTCACCTTAAGATCGGTGGGCATGGTAAGGACTTTTATGATGAACTTGAAAGGTTCATGCCCGACTGGAAAGAACGTAAGGAACGATTGGAAAAAATGTATAAAGACGGTATTTAATTCCTACAAGGCAGATATATTTTTGGGTAATGTTTCATAAAAAATACAATCTGTTACCCATTTGGTTGATTTTAATAAATGTGCATGATACAATATTATCAGGCATTTTGGCGTAAAGCGTAAAAACAGTGCTTATAAAAATTCTTTGGAAAAGGAGAGAAGATAAAATGAAACTTGAGGACGTTAAAAAAGTAGTAATCGCCGGCGCTGGCACAATGGGTCTTGCAGCAGCACAGATCATGGCAGAGTACGGATATGACACAGTACTTTGGAACCACAGAGAGCCTACACTTGAGAAAGCAAAAGAGAGAATCCTTCTTAA
The DNA here is from genome assembly GCA_015057875.1 of Lachnospiraceae bacterium. Taxonomy (GTDB): domain Bacteria; phylum Bacillota; class Clostridia; order Lachnospirales; family Anaerotignaceae; genus SIG274. The sequence continues at coordinate 980 of SVDG01000106.1, forward strand.
CCAGAACAACCTTGTAGAGGCAGGCAAAAAGACACAGGCAGAGATCGAAGCTACACTTGGCAGGATCACATATACAACAGACATGGAATGCTTCAGAGATGCAGACTTAGTAAATGAGTCAATCGTAGAGAACATGGAAGTTAAACATGATTTCTGGAAGAAAGTAAGCGATATAGCAAGACCTGACTGTCTTCTTACAACAGACACATCAGGAATGTCAATCACAAAGATAGCAGAGGCAGTATCAAACCCTGAGAGATTTGCAGGAATGCACTGGTTAAACCCTCCTCACCTTGTACCCGTAATTGAGATCATCAAAGGCGATTTAACAAGCGATGAGACAGCAGAGCTCGTATACGCAGTAAGTGAGAAAGTAAACAAAGTACCTGTAATCTGTAGAAAAGATGTACCCGGCTTCATCACAAACAGAATGCAGTTTGCAATGATGAGAGAGTGCTTCCACATCGTAAATGAAGGCATCGCAACAGCAGAGGACGTAGATAAGACAATGAAATACGGATTCGGCTTCAGATGGGCATTCATCGGACCTTTCCAGACAAGTGACTTTGGTGGCGTAGATACATTCTATAGAATAGCAAGCTACCTTCTTAAAGAGCTTTCAACAATGCAGGAGCCTCCTCAGATGATGAAAGAGCTTTTCGAGAGCGGAGCAATGGGAGTAAAAGCAGGCAAAGGCTGGTACGACTACTCAAACGGCAGAGATGTAATGATGACAAAATACAGAGACGAATGTTTCGTAAAACATGCAGACATGCTTCTTGAGATGGACAAAAAATACGGCTTCAGATAATTTTTTGAAGAAGAATTTATTAAGGGACGCAGGATGAACCTGCGTCCTGACAAAGAATAAAAAGGTAACATATTGGAATAAAATATTGGGAAAAATATATACATAAATGTAGTTTTTTATTGGGGAATAAATATACTTTTATGTAAGTGCCGAACAAGTCAATTTTTCACAAAGAGAAGAGCTGAAGCCGTCTTAATATTAGACGGCTTAGGTTGTAAAACAGACTTTTACAAAAGAACGCAAAAAAATGGTTTGTATGGAGTAATGTTATAACATTATTCTTGACAATGACAAAATGAAAATGTACTCTTTAATTAAGAGAAACTTTTTCTCAAAGGCCTTTGGCTTCATCAAACCAGCGGACATATATCCGTTAGTATATTATTAAAAAAGAACGGAGGAAATAAAATGAGAAAATTACCTTTAGAGGGCATTAAAGTTATCGAATTAAGCACATACGCAGCAGCTCCTGCAACAGGAAGAATGCTTGCTGACATGGGTGCTGACGTTATCAAAATTGAAGGCTTATCAGGAGAAAACTTCCGTACAGCTTTCGGTTTAACAGTTAACACACCTGTTGATGAAGATGAGAACCCTTGCTTCCAGCTTGAAAATGCAAACAAAAGAAGTATCACAATCAACCTTAAAGATCCTGATGGAAAACAGATGCTCTTTGACTTATTAAAAGATGCAGACATCTTCTTCACAAACACACGTATCAATTCACTTAAAAAATTAGGTATTGATTATCATTCAATCAAAGAGCAGTTCCCCAGCCTTGTTTATGGACATATTTCAGGATATGGCTTCAAAGGCCCCGATGCAGCTCTTCCCGGCTTCGATATCACAGCTTTCTGGGCAAGAGGCGGCGGTATTGCTGACCTTGCATTCCAGGGCAAAGGCCCTATCTCTGCTCCTTATGCAGTAGGTGACCACGCTTCAACATTAGCTATGGTTTCAGGACTTTTAGCAGGTCTTTACAAAGCTAAAACAACAGGCGAGGGCGAATATGTATTAGTATCACTCTATGGTGTATCTGTATTCATTAACGGTCTTATGATCACACCTTGTCAGGAAGGCTACGGCGACAGCTTCCCTAAAGATGAATACTATCCTTTATCACCTATCTCTAACACATACAACTGTTCAGACAACAACATGGTTACATTAACAATCCTTGACTATGCTCGTGACTGGGAGAAATTCTGTACAGTTATTGAGAGACCTGACCTTGTTAATGACCCCAGATTCTGCACAATCAATGCTGTTAAAGACGACTATAACAACTGTAAAGCACTCGTTGAGATTATCAGAGAGGAGTTTATGAAACATCCTCAGGCTCATTGGGTAGAGTTATTAACAAAATACGACCTTCCTTTCTCAAAAGCTCAGCACTTCAAAGATATTCCTAAGGATCCTCAGGCTCTTGAGAACGGCTACATCGTTCCTTTCACATTCCCTAACGGAAGCAAGAAATTTATCCCTTCAACACCTGTTCAGTTCCAGGAGAACGTTGCTGCACCTTGCAACAGAGCACCTTACCTTGGCGAGCATACAACAGAGATCTTAAAAGGTCTTGGTTACAGTGACGAAAAGATCGCAGATCTTATTGCAAGAAAAGTTACAAGCCAGCACGCATAAGATGAGTTATAACATTTTGGTAAATATTTGTTAATAAAATATCTATTTTTATTAAAAAAATAGTTTCCAAATCTAATTAAATATGCTATAATACGCATATATGATATACAAAAACTGTATATTTTATATGCGTATTTTTTTTGACTTCCTTGAATACAGATAAAAGAGGAAGTTTTATAATGAAATACCGATCTTTTACAACTGAATATTAACAGGAATAAGAAAAACGATTCAGACTGCAGACAGATACTTCAAATATAAAATGATTTATATTTATAATCATAAACTCCCTTTATGAGAGTTAAACGTTTTGTCTCATATATTTTATATTTGGAGGAGGAAATTCAAATGGCTGACGTTAAAAATCAGGCTGCTGAGAAAGAAAGCTTAATGTACAAAATTGGTGCAGTTTGCTCAGCAGTAGTACAGAAATGTATCCCCGATGCGATGTGTTTCGCTATCGGACTTTTATTCATCGTTACTATAGCAGCTCTTGCTCTTACAGACTATGGTATCATGGGTATTATTGACGGTGTTGGTAACGGTATGTGGGCTCTCATTACTTTCGCATATCAGGTTGCATCAACATTATTATTCTCAAACATCTTAGGTAACACAAAGGCTTGTAGAAAGATCCTTGGTGCTCTCTGCTCAATCCCTAAAACACCTAAACAGGCTATGATGATGGCTGCTCTCGTTGGTGCTGTTTGTTCATTAATTTCATGGGCATTCGGTCTTGTTGCTGCTGGTCTTTACTGCCGTGAGGTAGTTAGACACGTAAAAGGTGTTGACTACGCTTGTCTCGTTGCTTGCGGTTACTGTGGT
>SVDG01000004.1 GCA_015057875.1 Lachnospiraceae bacterium
TTTCTCCTATATAGTAAGAGTTGCTGTTATAACAGCAAGTGACAGCGGCTATAAAGGAGAAAGAGCCACAGATATATCAGGAGATGTTATATGCGAAATGTGCAAGGAAGCAGGAATGGAGATAACCCATAGAGTAATGCTTCCAGACGACAGAAAAATGCTTGCAGATGAAATGGCAAGGATATGCGATGAAGGATTGGCAGACCTTTGCCTTACAACAGGCGGAACAGGCTTTTCACCCCGCGACTGGACACCGGAGGCAACAACAGACATAGCAGAAAGGATGGTAAACGGTATCCCTGCCGCTATGGTTTATAATTCCCTTAAAATAACACCAAGGGCAATGCTTACAAGGGCAGTTGCGGCTATACGCAAAAAGACCCTTATCGTAAACCTTCCCGGAAGTCCCAAAGCAGTAAGGGAAAATCTTGAATTTATACTTCCTTCTTTAGGCCATGGCCTTGAGATGCTTTTAGACCTTTCTCACGACTGTGCAAATACAGCTGATAAATAAAAAATCCCCGTTTGGGGATTTTTTTATTTTCTGAAGGATTTGAAAATCTGTATGACCAGTGTAGGCATAAAGGCTAAAAGATAGACTGTACCCAGCTGGCTTAAACTGAGTGGAGTTACCTCAAAAAGCTTCTGCAGGAAGGGTATAAACATAACAAGGCTTATAAGCACCAAACCTGAGCCGAAAGCGAGTAAGCTTGCGGGGTTTTTGGATAAACCGCTTTTAAAGATATTGTATCTGCTGCGGCAGTTAAAGCCGTGGAAGAGCCTTGCAATCGTAAGGGTCGCAAAAGCCATTGTGCTTGCAAGGACACTTCCGCCTATATCAAGACCGATGTAGAAGGCACAAAGTGTTGCAGCCGCTATAAGGGCACCCTGACTTAATACAGAGAATAAAAAGTCCTTTGTAAGTATGCCTGTTTTGGGGTCTCTTGGTCTGTCATTTAAAAGGTCTTTTTCAGCAGGCTCCATACCTATTGCAATAGCAGGCAGAGAGTCTGTTAAAAGGTTTATAAATAACAGATGCACAGGTGCAAAGGGAACGGGCAGGGCAAGGAGAGAGCAGTAAAGCACGCTTATTATACCCGCCATATTACCTGAAAGAAGGAACTTGATGGCATTTTTAATGTTTTTATAAACATTCCTTCCGTTTGCAACGGCTTTTATTATTGTGGCAAAGTTGTCATCTGTAAGTATCATAGCGGCGGCATCTTTTGAAACTGCTGTTCCTGTTATGCCCATTGCAACGCCTATGTCGGCCTTTTTAAGGGCAGGGGCATCATTTACTCCGTCACCTGTCATTGATACTATAAAGCCTTTTTTCTGCCATGCATCAACTATACGTATTTTGTTTTCGGGAGAAACACGTGCATAAACTGATATTTTTGTTATCACGCTGTCAAGCTCATCGTCTGTCATAGCGTCAAGCTCAGGGCCTGTTACAGCAATGTCACCGTCTTCAAAAATGCCTATCTGACGGGCTATTGCTGTTGCTGTGACCTTGTGGTCACCTGTTATCATAACAGGGCGTATACCGGCACGTTTTGCATCCTCAACAGCCTCCTTGGACTCTTCTCTTGGAGGATCTATCATGGATATAAGGCCGAGGAAGGTGAAACCGTCCTCTTCCTCAAGGGTAAGTTCGTGTTCATCATGAACTTCTTTGTAAGCAAAGGCAAGTACTCTTAAGCCTTCGTTTGAAAATTCCGTATTTTTATCGAGGATAGTCTTTTTATCTTCTTCTGTTAGGGGGCGTATGTCATCGTTTATCCTTATATTTTCAACTCTGTCAAGCAGAACATCAACAGCACCCTTTGTAAGCACCGTAGGTACTCCGTGAAGATGGTATTTTGTGCTCATAAGCTTTCGGTCAGAGTCAAAGGGAAGTTCCTCAAGGCGGGGCATAAGCTCCCTTATAAACACATCGTCAAGACCGATCTTTCTCGCCATTTCAACAAGGGCAAATTCTGTAGGGTCTCCGATACCTTTACCATCAACGATAGTGGAATCATTACTTAATATGGCATCATATAAAAGATAGCGGTGAAGCTGGCTTGAAAGGTCTATATGCTCTATGTTGAGGGTCTTGCCGCCTATATATACCTGCTGAACTGTCATCTTGTTCTGTGTCAGTGTACCTGTTTTATCAGAGCAGATAACAGATACCGAGCCAAGACTTTCAACAGCCTTAAGCTCTTTTATTATGGCATTTCCTTTGCCATTTTCTGTGTGCCGAGAGCCTGAACTATTGTTACGATAGAGCTTAAAGCCTCCGGTATTGCCGCAACAGCAAGGGCCACGGCAAACATAAGGGAATCAAGTACGGGCATATCCCGATAAAGACTTAATACAAAAACAAGGGCACAAACAGCCATTATGGCTATAGCAAGCTTTTTGCTGAATTCATCAAGGCTTATCTGCAAGGGGGTTCGCTTTTCCTTTGTTTCATTCATAAGGCCTGCAATTTTTCCAATCTCGGTATCCATTCCCGTGCCTGTTACAACAACGGCCGCACGGCCATAGGTAACGAGGGATCCTGAAAACACCATATTTATTCTGTCCCCCAAGGGCACATCTTCGGTTATATCGCTTGCGTATTTATCTACGTTTGTAGATTCACCTGTAAGCGAGCTTTCATTTACCTGAAGGGAGAAGTTATCTATGATCCTTCCGTCTGCAACAACAAGGTCACCTGCTTCAAGCATTATTATGTCGCCGGGAACAACTTCTTTTGATGGTATCTCCGTTTTTTGTCCGTTTCGCATGACCTTTGCAACAGGGGCTGATAATGACTTTAAGCTGTCAAGGCTCTTTTCAGCCTTTATGTGCTGAATAGTGCCTAATACAGCGTTAAGTATTATAACGGCAAGTATAACTATCGTACTTTCGGTGTTGCCCGAAAAAAAAGATATTATAGCGGCTATGATAAGTATGATAACAAGTAGGTCCTTAAACTGTTCAAAAAATACCTGAACAGTACTTTTCTTTTTGCCTTCCGAAAGGGCATTTTCACCGTGCTTTTCAAGCCTTATTTTTGCCTCTTCGTCCGTAAGACCATTTTTTGTTGTATTTTTTTCTTTAAGCACTTCCTGTGCGGATAAACGATAATATTCCATTTTTCTCCTCCTGATAAATTGACCTATAAAAAAAGACTTTCAGCATATCTCATACAAGGCACAGCTTAAGTATTGCCTTATATCAGATATGTTAAAAGTCTTGTAACCAAATTTATGGCACACATCACCAGACCATGCGGCCGCGTTTGTTGACGATGCGTTTAAACTACTCCCCTTTAACGAAGCATTTAGTTGTTATTGGTATTATATGATAATAATTATCATTTGTCAAATGTATTTTTTAGCTTGATTTAATGATAATAATATGATATTTTTATAATAATATTTATAAAGGCTATGAAAAAGAAGCAGTAGTTTATTGCGGTTACAGCGAAAGAGAGCAGGGCGGTCGGTGAAAGGCCTGCAGCACGCAGATAAACGAATTACACCTTTGGAGCTTCCCCAAAAAGGGACGGAGGGCGCACGTTAAGCGTAAAGAGGCATATTTTTATGCGAATTAAGGTGGTACCACGGCTTGCTCGTCCTTTGGATATGGCAAGCCTTTTTTATTTTTAACGGAGGGACAAAAAATGCAGATTTATGAAGAACTTGTTGAACGTGGGCTTATAGCTCAGGTTACAGATGAAAAAGAGATAAGAGAGCTTGTAAATGCGGGAAAAGCAACATTCTATATCGGCTTTGACCCCACAGCGGACAGTTTACACGTTGGCCACTTTATGGCTCTTTGCCTTATGAAGAGATTACAGATGGCAGGGAACAAACCCGTTGTACTTATAGGCGGCGGAACAGGACATATCGGCGACCCTTCAGGCCGTACAGATATGAGAAGTATGATGACAGCAGAAACTATCCAGCATAACTGCGACTGCTTCAAAAAACAGATGGAGCGTTTCATTGAGTTCGGCGAGGATAAGGCTATAATGGTAAACAATGCTGACTGGCTTTTAAAGCTCAATTATATCGATATGTTAAGAGAGGTAGGAGCTCATTTCTCAGTTAATAACATGCTCCGTGCAGAATGTTACAAACAGAGAATGGAAAAAGGTCTTTCATTCCTTGAGTTCAACTATATGATAATGCAGTCTTATGACTTCTATTATCTCTTCCAGAAATACGGCTGCAATATGCAGTTTGGCGGAGATGACCAGTGGAGCAATATGCTCGGCGGTACAGAGCTTATCCGCCGTAAGCTTGGCAAGGACGCTTACGCTATGACAATAACACTTCTTCTTAACTCAGAGGGTAAAAAGATGGGCAAAACTGCATCAGGTGCAGTTTGGTTAGACCCTGAAAAAACAAGCCCTTACGAGTTCTATCAGTACTGGAGAAACGTAGGCGATAATGATGTACTTAAATGTATCCGTATGCTTACATTCCTTCCTCTTGAGCAGATAAACGAGATGGACAAATGGGAAGGTGCAGAGCTTAACAAGGCTAAAGAAATACTTGCCTTTGAACTTACACAGCTTGTTCACGGCACAGAGGAGGCTGAAAAAGCACAGGCTGCTGCAAAAGCGCTTTTCGGCGGCGGAGCACAGATGGGCTCTATCCCCACAACAGAGCTTGGTACAGACTACTTTGCTCAGGGCAAGGATGCGATTTCTCTCCTCGTTGATACAAAGCTTGTTCCTTCAAGAGGCGAGGGCAGACGTCTTATCCAGCAGGGCGGACTTAAGCTTAACGGAAACAAGATCGATGATGTGGCTTACAGCGTAACAACAGCAGACTTTGACGGCGATGAGCTTATGATCCAGAAGGGTAAAAAGACATTCCATAAGGTTAAATTAGTATAATGATCAAAAAAAGGCTTACTCGGTCAAGAGTAAGCCTTTTTGTATATGTTTATTTTTCTGCACTTAAAGCAATGCCGATGATAACATCCTTTGCCTTTTCCATAGCACTTACGGGAACGAACTCATAAAAACCGTGGAAGTTATGGCCGCCTGCAAAAATATTGGGGCAGGGAAGGCCCATAAATGAAAGCCTTGCACCGTCTGTACCTCCGCGGATAAGCTTTATCTCAGGGGTAACGCCTGCTTTTTCAAAGCCTTTTTTGGCAATATCGAGGATATACATTTTTCCATCAAAGGTATCAAGCATATTAAGATACTGCTCGCTTATTAAAACCTCCGCCACATCGCCGTAAATGGTATTTATGGCATCCACACATTTTTTAATGTATGTGCATCTTTCCATAAAAGTATCCTTGTCAAAGTCACGGATTATAAGGGAAACGACAGCCTTTGAAACGGTGGAAGAAATATCTGTAACGTGGAAGAAGCCCTCATGGCCTTCTGTTGTTTCGGGTGTTTCGTCCTCAGGAAGAAGTGTGAGAAAATCGTTTACGATAAGGTTTGCATTTATCATTATCCCCTTTGCGTAGCCGGGGTGAACGTTTTTGCCTGTTATTGTAACAACAGCCTTTGCAGCGTTGAAGTTTTCATATTCAAGCTCGCCCATATCTCCGCCGTCCATGGTAAAGGCAAAATCGGCACCAAATTTTTCAACATCAAACCTGTCTGCACCACAGCCTATCTCTTCATCGGGAGTAAAGCCTATTTTGATTTCGCCGTGAGGCTCATCTGTTTTTAAAAGATACTCTGCCGCTGTAACTATCTCTGCAACTCCCGCTTTATCGTCAGCACCGAGAAGTGTTGTGCCGTCAGAAGTGATCAAAGTGTCGCCAATATATTTTTTAAGGGCGGGGAATTCGTTTACGGATATTACCACATTGTTTTTAAGCACAATATCCTCTCCGCCATAGTTTTCGTGAAGGATGGGACATACGTCTTTTCCGGGTGCATCGGGGGCTGTATCCATGTGGGCAATAAAGCCTACAGTATGGAAGGGCTTATCGGTGTTTGCGGGAATAGTTGCAAAAACATATCCGTTTTCATCAACTTTCACGTCTTTAAGACCTATTACATTAAGTTCGTTAGCAAGTTTTTTAGCAAAAGCTATCTGAGTATTGGTGCTTGGAAAAGTGTCAGAGCCTTCAACGGAGGCTGTATCTTCTCTTACATATCTTAAAAATCTTTCAACTAAATCACTCATTTTTATCATCCTTTCTTTCAACACCGCTTAAGTCAAATGATGGGGTATAATCACTTGTTGCAGAGCTTCTTTTTTGCATATATCCGTTTGTAAGGCCAATATCAAGAAAATGCTCTGTTACCTTTTCGTATTCAAAGGTAGTGATGCGGCGGTTTATCTCTTTATATTCCTTTGCTTTAAAAACGGGTGTGTACTGGCTCATAATTGATACATATACATTATCGCCGAAATTTTCTTTTATGGCATCAATGACATTTAAGGAGTCATTTTTTAACGAAGGCAGTACAAGGTGGCGGATAATAACGCCCTTTGTCATCATTCCGCTTTCGTCAAAGGTGTTTTTGCCCGTTTGTCTGAACATTTCCTTAATGGCAGAAAGGGCAGTTTCAAAATATCCGGGTGCTGATGAATATTTAATTGCATATTCATCGCTTACATATTTAAGGTCGGGTATATATATATCTATAAGCCCGTCTAATTTTTTTAGTGTATCAACGCTTTCGTAACCGTTGGAGTTATAAACAACGGGTATTTTTAAGCCCGCTTGTCTGGCTTTTTTTAATGCGTTTATTATATTTGGAACGAAATGTCCGCCTGAAACAAGGTTTATGTTGTGTACGCCTCTTTCCTGCTGTTCGATGAATATTTCCGCAAGGCGTGTGTCACTTATTTCTATCCCTTTATTGGCGTGGCTTATATCGTGATTCTGACAGAACACACAGCGCATATTGCAGCCTGAGAAGAAAACTGTGCCTGAGCCGTTTTTTCCGCTTATGGATGGCTCCTCCCAGTTGTGTATGCTTACAAGGGCAACCCTTGCATTTGTTCCACCGCGGCAGTACCCCTTAAAGAGTGAACGGTCGATATTGCATTTTCTCGGACATATATTACAGTAATCCTTATTTTCCATTTTAATCACCTTAAATATTATTTTACCACATTTTTTAAGGGGACTAAAGCCTGTAATTACCTGTTTATTTTAGTCGTATTATAGTATATAATCGCCTAAAGAGGTGATGGATATGAGAATATTTAAAGAAAAGCAGATAAACGAAAAGGAAGTTGATAAAATTTTCTGTGATGTATGTAAAAAAGAAATTGAAAAAGATAAGTTCGGGTACTTTTTTGACCATATCCACATTGAAAAGACATGGGGATACAATTCGGGCAAAGACGGTGAATACACAGAGCTTGATATTTGTGAAGCCTGTTTTGACAAGATAAAAAAATGAATTTTTATATACCCCGTAAGGGGTATTTTTTTATTGCTTTTTAAAACGCGAAAAGGCTTTACTTTAAAGTGATAAAATGTTAAAATGCATCTATCAGGTAATTTTCCCAAAACTATGCAGGCGAAGGAGATAGTTATGGCAAGCAAAATTAAAAATGAACTTACAGATAAACTTTTTGAATGTATTTTAAGTATGAAAGATAAGGACGAGTGCTATAGACTCTTTGAAGACCTTTGCACTGTGCATGAGATACAGTCAATAGCCCAGAGGCTTGAGGTAGCCCGTATGCTTGATAAAAAATGTACTTATATAGAGATCGCTGAAAAAACAGGTGCTTCAACAGCAACCATCAGCCGCGTTAACCGTGCCCTTGTTTACGGAAGTGACGGCTACAGATTAGCGATAGACAGACTTAAGGAAACTGAAGAAGAGTAAAAATAAAAATAAAACAGGAGGCAACTTAAAAGGTGCTTCCTATTTATTTGCTTAATTAAGAGGTAATATTATGATAGATTTTTCAACACTTAACCCTATGCAGCAGAAGGCTGTTTTAACAAAGGAGGGTCCTGTGCTTGTGCTTGCGGGTGCGGGCAGCGGCAAAACAGGTGCCCTTACCGTAAGGATCGCAGAGCTTTTAAAAAGCGGTGTGAGACCGTGGAATATTATGGCCATAACCTTTACAAACAAGGCGGCCAAGGAAATGAAAGAAAGGGTAACAGCCCTTGTCGGCGAGGATGCCGAAAGGATATGGATAAGCACATTCCATTCCTCATGTGTAAGGATATTAAGAAGAGATATCGAGCATATAGGCTACGATAAAAGCTTTTCAATTTATGACGAAAGCGATAAGGAAAAGGTAATAAAGGAATGTTATAAAGAGCTTGGTATAAGCATTACCGATAAATATCTTCCTGTTAAAGGCATTATGGCGGAGATAAGCAGGCAGAAAGATGAGCTTATCGGCTGGGAGGATTACAGAAAGGGGATCTCCGGCGATTTAAGAAAAGAAAAAATAGCCGATATATATAAGCTTTATCAGCAGAGGATGCATACAAACAATGCCCTCGATTTTGATGACCTTATTTATAAAACAGTTCAGCTTTTTAAAACCAACCCTGATGTACTTGATCAGTACAGCGAAAAATTCAGATACATAATGGTGGATGAGTATCAGGATACCAACACAGCCCAGTATACTCTTGTAAGGCTCCTTGCCAAAAAATACGGAAATATCTGCGTTGTTGGTGATGATGACCAGTCTATCTATGGCTGGAGAGGTGCAAACATAAGGAACATACTTGACTTTGAAAAGGACTTCCCCGGTGCAGAGGTCATTAAGCTTGAACAGAACTACCGTTCAACAAAGAAGATACTTGATGCCGCAAACGCAGTTATTAAAAACAACGAAAGCAGGAAAGCCAAAGCCCTCTGGACAACAAATGAGGCTGGCGAGAAAATAACTGTTTACAGGACGGATAACGAATACGAAGAGGCAAGATATATTTCAACAAAAATAGAAAGCCTTATAATGAAGGGACAGGACTACAGGGATTTTGCCGTGCTTTACCGTACCAATGCCCAGTCAAGAACGGTTGAGGAGTCATTCATCAAAAACAGCATACCCTACCGTTTATACGGCGGTATAAAATTCTATGACAGAAAAGAAATAAAGGATATTATATCTTACCTTAAGGCTATAAATAACCCTAACGATGATGTGGCTGTTAAAAGGATAATAAACGTGCCTAAAAGAGGCATAGGCGATACTTCCGTGGATAAGGTAGCGACCTTTGCCGCAGGGGAGGGCATAAGCTTTTACTTAGCCCTTTCACGCCTTGGTATGATAGAAGGACTCGGCACAAGAAGCGGAAAGCTTTCCGCCTTCTATTCGGTCATGGAGACCATGAGAAAGGCTGCAGCAGAAGGAAGCCTTACAGAACTACTGGATACAGTGCTTGATAAAAGCGGCTATATTGATGCCCTTAAGGCTGAAGGAACTGAAGAAGCCAACATGAGGATTGAAAACATAGACGAGTTTGTTTCAAAGGCGGCGGAATATGAAAGAGCAAACCCCGAGGGTGGTCTTGCAGGCTTCCTTGAGGATGTTGCACTTATTGCCGATATAGATGAGGCATCAAAGGATGACGGGGATAATACCGTTGCGCTTATGACACTTCATTCCGCAAAGGGCCTTGAATTCCCTTATGTTTTTATTGCTGGTATGGAGGAGGGTATATTCCCCAGTCAGAGGAGCATAATGACAGAAGAGGAGAAGGGTGTTGAGGAGGAAAGACGCCTTTGCTACGTTGGTATAACAAGGGCAAGGGAGAAGCTTTTCCTTACTATGGCAAAAAGCCGTATGCAGCACGGAATGACAAACTATAACTTACCCTCCAGGTTTATAAAAGAGATCCCTGTGGAGCTTCTTGATATGCCTGCGGGTGGATACGGTACTGCAAGAAGGCCCGATTATACGGTTTCAAAAACAGTTGTAACTATGGGCAGAAGAAATGATTACGAAAGACCTGACCCTTATGGTATGTCAGGCAGAAACGCGGATATATTAAAGCCTAAGAACGTAACGCTGGACTTCGGTGTTGGCGATAAGGTAAGGGCACCTAAATATGGTGTTGGTACGGTCAAGGCCGTAAACAATGCAGGCGCCGATTATGAGATAGAGGTAGACTTCGGCGAGAAGGGATCAAAGAAATTTATGTATACCTTCTCCAAGCTTAAAAAGGTCTGATAAGGAGAAAAACTATGGACAGGATGAGAGAGCTTATCGATATTCTTAATAAAGCGGCAAAAAGCTATTATCAGCTCAGCCGTGAAATAATGACAGACAGGGAGTATGATACCCTTTATGATGAGCTTGTTGCCCTTGAGGAGAAAACGGGTATTGTTTTATCCGACAGCCCGACACAGAAGGTGGGCTTTGAGGTTTTAAGCTCCTTAACAAAGGTACGCCATGAAAAAAGGATGCTTTCACTTGATAAGACCAAGGATACCCAAAAGCTTAAAAGCTTCCTTGGGGATAAGGAGGGCGTGCTTTCATGGAAAATGGACGGACTTACTATCGTCCTTAAATATGAAGACGGGATACTTAAGCAGGCCATAACAAGAGGTAGCGGCGAGATAGGCGAGGATATTACCCATAACGCAAGGGTATTTAAAAACGTGCCCCTTATGATAAAGGAAAAAGCCCCTGTTACAGTAAGGGGCGAGGGTATAATCACCTTCCGTGATTTTGAAAAAATAAATGAGACCCTTGCAGATGAGGATAAATATAAAAATCCCCGCAACCTCTGCAGCGGCTCTGTACGTCAGCTTAACAGTGAAATAGCGGCAAAGAGGAATATACATTTTTATGCCTTTGCACTGGTTGAAGGCGGAGAGCATAAGTTAAGAACGGAGCAGCTTGATTTTCTTAAAGGGCTTGGTTTCAAGGTTGTGGAGCACGATATAGTTACGGCAGAAAATATAGAAAAAACCGTAAGGGAATATGAGGCAAGGATAGAAAAAAACGAGTTTGCATCGGACGGACTTGTTTTATCCTTAAACGATATAGAATACGGAAAAAGCCTTGGCGAAACATCAAAATTCCCCAGGGACTCCATCGCTTTTAAATGGGCGGACGAGATGGCGGAAACTACCCTTACCGAGATCATATGGAACACATCACGTACGGGACTTATAAATCCCATTGCCGTGTTTGAAAGCGTTGAACTTGAGGGAACAACGGTAAATCGTGCAAGTGTGCATAACGTGAGCATACTTAAAGAGCTTGCCCTTGGCATAGGTGACAGGATAAAGGTTTATAAAGCCAATATGATAATACCGCAGATCGCTGAAAACCTTACAAAAAGCGGCAATGCACCTATACCGGATAAATGTGCCGTATGCGGCGGAGAGACCGAGATACGCTCTTTAAGAGAGGGCGAGGCGCTTTATTGCACAAACCCCAACTGCAAGGCACAGCTTGTGCGTAGCATAAGTCATTTCTGTTCAAGGGATGCTATGAATATAGAGGGTGTTTCCGAGGAGACCATAAGAAAGTTCGTTGACGAGGGCTTCATTGAAAACTATACGGATATGTTTACACTTGAAAGCCATGGCGAAAAAATAATGGCTATGGAAGGTTTCGGTGAAAAGTCATTTGGTAACCTTGTAGCTTCTGTTAAAAGATCTTCAGACGTGCATATGTATAACTTTATATATGCCCTTGGCATAAACCACGTTGGCCTTTCCAATGCAAAGCTTCTTTGTAAGAATTTTGATTTTGACTTTGAAAGGATAACAAAAGCAACAGAGGAAGAACTCCTTGAGATAGACGGCTTTGGCGCAGTTATCGCCCATAGCCTTAACAGCTATTTTGCAAACGCAGAAAATATGAATCTGCTTGAAAAGGCTCTTGGCTTTATAAGCTTTGCGGCAGAAGAGGTAAATACAGATGCCGAAAGCTTAAGTGGAAAAACCTTTGTTGTAACAGGTGATGTTTTTGAGTATAAAAACAGAAAAGAGCTGCAGAAGGATATCGAGCTTCGTGGTGGTAAGGTGACGGGCTCCGTAAGTAAAAATACCGATTACCTTATAAATAACGATGCCCATTCTGCTTCCTCAAAAAACAAAAAAGCCAAAGAGCTTGGCATACCCGTTATAACTGAAAAAGAATTTATAGAGATGTTTATAAAATAAAGAAAAAACCGCGGATTTCCGTGGTTTTTTTATTTAAAAATAATAATTGTCTATTGTAGTATTTTTTATAAAATTATATAATAATTGTTTAGAAGATCATAAGAAACGGTGACAAGAATGAACTATGCAGAAGCTTTAAAATATATAGAACAGATAGAATACTTTGGCTCAAAGCCGGGACTTGAACGTATAAGTGCCCTTATGGAGGTACTTGGAAATCCTCAGGACGCGCTTAAGGTCATCCACGTTGCAGGAACAAACGGCAAGGGCTCAACAACGGCTATGCTTACCTATATCCTTAAGGAAAACGGATACAGAGTAGGAACATATACATCACCACACCTTGAAAGCTATAACGAGCGTTTTATGATAAACGGAGAAAACATCTCAGACGAAAAGCTTGCGCGCTATGTAACTCTTATCAAAGAAGCGTGTGAGGGCCTTGAGGATAAGCCTACGGTTTTTGAGGTTTTAACAGCTGTGGCCTTTAAGTATTTTTTTGACGAAAAGGTCGATTATGTGGTGCTTGAGGTTGGCCTTGGCGGAAGGTTTGATGCAACAAACCTTATAAATAAGCCGGTTTTAAGCGTTATAACCTCCATAAGCTTTGATCACGTTGAATTTTTAGGTGACACATTGGAAAAAATAGCCTTTGAAAAGGCGGGGATAATAAAGGAAGGCTGTCCCTGTGTTTTATATCGCCAGAGCGATGAAGTAAGGTCGGTAATAGAAGCTGTCTGCAAAGAAAAGAACAGTGCTTTTTATTATACAGATGAGCAAGAGGTAACTGTTTTAAAACAGGATATTACAGGAACAGTATTTTCCGTTAAAAACAGATATGTGGATATAAAAAATGTTTCAATAAAGCTTATAGGCGATTATCAGATAAAAAATGCCTGCCTTGTTCTTCTTGCGGCCGAGGCACTTCGTTTAAACGGAGTTGAGCTTAAGGATAGCCTTATTTTAAGCGGCGTAGAAAGATCAAAATGGCACGGCAGGATGGAGATCGTAGGCGAAGATCCTACGGTGCTTCTTGACGGAGCACATAACTTAGACGGGATAGCAATGCTTTCAGATTCCCTTAAAAAGTATTTTGCCGACAGAAAAATAACTCTTCTTGTAGGTATACTCGGGGATAAGGAATACGGAAAAATGGTTGAAACCATTGCGCCCCTTGCATCAAACATTGTTTTAACCGAGCCCAGAAGTGAGAGGAAATGGCACCTTGAAAGCCTTGAGGAGTTTGAAAATATGGGCGGGATAAAGGTTTATAAGGAAAGCGATATTAAAAAAGCTCTTGACCTTGCCTTTTCTGTGACTGAAAAAGAAGATGTGATATGCTGTGCAGGGTCATTTTATCTTATAGGAGAAATATATAAATTAGTAGGCTATAAATTATAAAGGGGTATAAAAATGATAAATTTCAAAGAGGAATTACTTAAATTTGAGCCTGTGCTTGAAATAGAGAATATAGAAAAATCCATCTATGAAAACGAGCTTGTAGATATACTTGATATGCTTAACTATATATCGGGAAGAGATAAGAAGCATAAGGAAGAAGTATTTGATAAACAGATGAGAATAGACCGATAAAGGAAAGGGGCAGAAAATAATGATATGTCCTAATTGCTCAACCATTTTTGCAGACGGCAAAATATGCCCTAAATGCAATATGGATGCAGTTTTATTCAAAAAAACAAAACGTGCTTCTTTAAACCTTTACAACTCGGGTCTTGCAAAAGCAAAGGATGGCAATATAACGGGTGCTATAGAGGACCTTAAAAGATGCCTTATGTTCGATAAAACAAATAATGTGGCAAGGGATCTCCTTGGTCTTTGCTATTTCCGTGTGGGAGAGGTAAGCGATGCCCTTAAGCATTGGATAATAAGCGCATCTTATGATTCGGAGGATAAAATGGCCAAGGGCTACATAGATGTGCTTAACCGTAATACCCGTGTGCTTGATAAATATAACGATGCCATAAGGCAGTATAACAGGGCTATGGAATATATGAGCCAGGGAAGTACAGATCTTGCCATAATACAGCTTAAAAAGGCGCTGGACTATAATCCCGATTTTGTTAAAGCCCTCTGCCTCTATGCCCTTTGCTGTATTGATGAAAAGAACTATGCCGTTGCTATGGACTGCATAGATAAGGCCCTTGAGATTGATAGCGGATGTAGTCTTGCACTCCGTTACAGAAGCGAGATAACAGCACTTCCCGCTTTTAAAAAGGGAAGGATAAGAGAAGCTGAATATGAAAAGGAAAAGAAAACCGACTACCCCGCAAGGGCAAAAAGCAAAAAGCGCTATGCTCCCGGTGGTCTTGATATGCTTATTTTCCTTTCCGGTGCGGTCGTTATGGCAGTTATACTTATGACGCTTATTTTTCCCGGCTGGGTGGAAAGCAAGGACGAAAGGATCAAGGGGCTATCTGAACAGGTTAAAATGCTTGAGGCTGAAAATGAAAACGGAACAAGCGTTTTTGCGGTCAAATATGCAGAGCTTGAGGCTGAAAACGAAAAGCTCAAGGCAGAAAACGACAGATATAAATTTGAAGAGCTTAACCGCGAGGCTATCCTTGTTTTTAAGGAAGCAGACCTTCTTGCCGAGCAGGGAAAATACCTTGAGGCAGGCGAGCTTATAGCGGCACTTGACTATGAAAACCTTAACGATGATATGAAGGCACAATTTGATATTTCAAGTGGCGAGATATATCCTCGGGCGGCAGATGAAGCGGCCGATCTAGCACATAATGCTTTTAACATAGGCAATAGGGCTGATGCCAAAAAATATTTTGAGTTCTCCTATATGGCAGATGCAGACGGTGACAGGGCAGACGATTGCCTCTATTACCTCGGACGCATAGCTGAAAATGAGGGAGATAACACAAAAGCCAAGGACTATTATGAAACACTTATAAATGCTTTCCCTAATTCAGGCTTTGTGGGAGAGGTAAAGAACTTAGTTGTAGGACTTTAAAAAACAACGGTTGGATTTTCCAACCGTTATTTTTTTAATTTTTTGGTGTATTTAACATAGAAAGCCTTATTTGTGTTATACTGTAACAGATGAAAAATAAAGGAGGACAAGGATTTGAAAAAAAGAATTTTTGCCGTTCTGACGGCTGTCCTTATGGGTATCTCGGCTGTAAATGTGTATGGTGCCAAGAAGGAGAGTATGTCTGCCGCGTGGATAGCTACAGTATATGGATCGGATTTTCCTAAAACAAAAACAGCAAAAGAGCAGAAGGCTGAGTTTGAGGATATGCTCGATATTCTTTCAGATAAAGGTATAAACACAGTGATCGTCCAGGTAAGGCCTAAAGGGGATGCCCTTTATGAGTCTGATATAAACCCGTGGAGCGATGTGCTTACAGGTGTTCAGGGGAAATACCCGGGCTATGACCCTCTTGAATTTATGATAGATGAGGCACACGAAAGGGGGATGGAGCTTCACGCGTGGCTTAACCCTTATCGTGTAACAACGAGCGGAACAGATCTTTTAAAGCTTAGTGATGACCATCCCGCAAGGCTTAATCCTGACTGGGTCATAGAGCATAACAATGCCCTTTATTATGATCCTGGAATGGATGAGGTCAAAAGGCATATAGCGGATACGGTCGAAGAAATAATTTATAAGTATGATGTTGACGGGATACATTTTGATGACTATTTCTATCCTAACAATTATCCCTTAGGTAAGGGAGAGGGTAAAGACGGAAAAGAAGCGGATGAAAGAAGAGAGCACGTAAACGACCTTATACAGGATGTAAGCCGTGTTATAAAAAGAAGCGGCAGGGATGTTGTCTTCGGCATAAGTCCTTCAGGTATATGTGTCAATGATGAAAGTGGAAAATACGGCTCTGTTATAAGGGGAAGTGAAAGCTATTACAGTGTTTATGCAGACCCTCGCGTATGGATAGAAAATGAATGGATAGACTACATAACGCCACAGGTTTACTGGGAAACTACCCATAGCACAGCCGCATTTGAAACGGTGGTAAAATGGTGGGTAAACGAGGTCAAGGGGACGGATGTTGACCTTTATATAGGTCACGGTCTTTATAAAGACATCGTATCGGAGCAGATAGGTGAACAGCTTGAAATACTTGAAAAATATAGCCTCGTAGGCGGAAGCTTCTTCTACAGCGCAAGGGATATACTTAATAACCGTATGGGCTGTGCAGATGCTATTGAAAAATATTATGACAAAAAAGCCGATAAAAAAGAGCCTGTTAATAATACACCGCCTGTTACCGTACCTGAGGTCATATTATTTGAGGCCGAGGCGATCTATTCAGCATCAAGCGTGCTTATAGACGGTAAAAAGGTAAACTTTGAGGCCTATAACATAGGCGGCTATACATACTTTAAGCTGAGGGATGTGGCTATGGCCCTTAACGGAAGTGCCGCACAGTTTGATACCCTCTGGGATGCAGATAGGCAGAGGATAGATATTGTAACAGGCATATCCTATACTCCTGCGGGAGGCGAGCTTAAAACCGGAAATAGAACAAATAAACACGCAGTTTTATCTTCCGCATCAACAGGACTTAACGGAGAGGATATCTATCTCCTTGCCTATAACATAAACGGCAACAACTTCTTTAAATTAAGAGATCTTGGTGATGCCATAGGCTTTAAGGTGGACTGGGATGCCGCAAGCAGTACCATAGTTATAAAAACAAAATAAAACTAAAGCCCTGTTCGTTTGAACAGGGCTTTTTTATGTCAGAATGTAAGTTTCTGTTTGAAAATTTTTCTTAAGAAATAGGTTGAAAGTACGACTGCTGATAACTCTGCAAGAGGGAAGGAAAGCCATACAAGGTTGAGCCTGCCTGTAAGTGAAAGCAGGAATGCGGCGGGAACAAGGAAAAGTATCTGTCTTGTAAAGGATACTATAAGGCTGTAAACACCGTTTCCGAGTGCCTGGAAGATAGCTCCGCAGGATATACCGTAGGCCGCAAAAACAAAGCAGAGAGATATTATCCTTAAGGCGGGGATACCGATCTCAAGCATCTGGTCGTTTGCTTCAAAGAGGCTTAACAGCACGTGAGGAACGGAATTGAAAAGTATCGTTCCGCAAAGCATTATCACTATGGCTGTAACAACACCTGTTTTGTAGGCCTCAACTATACGGGCACGGTTTTTAGCACCGTAGTTATATGCGATTATGGGTATAATACCGTTTGTAAGACCGAATACGGGCATAAATATGAAGCTCTGAAGTTTCATATATACGCCGAAGACTGTAGTTGCGATATATGTGAACTGGAAAAGTATTTTGTTAAGAAGGAAGGTCATAACAGAACCTATGGACATCATAACGATGGAAGGCAGACCTACTATATATATCTTTTTAACTATATCTATATGAGGACGTATCTGCGATAATCGGAGTTTAATGTCCTTATTGAATTTGATGTTGAAGATAACACCCATAATGAAGCCTACTATCTGGCCTGCTACGGTTGCCCATGCAGCACCGGCAACACCTAAAGCGGGGAAGCCGAACATACCGAAAATAAGTATGGGGTCAAAGATTATGTTTATTACGGCACCTGTTGTCTGGGTTATCATTGAAAAGATAGTTCTTCCAGTGGACTGTAAAAGTCTTTCACACATTATCTGGCCGAATATACCGAATGAAAGGATGGTACAGATGGAAAGATAGTCATATCCGCCCTGAACGATCTCGGGGATATCTGTCTGTGTAACGAAGAATGCCCTTGAGAAAAACAGGCCGAAAACTATAAATAAAACAGAGCTTACAGCTGCAAGGAAAAGCGCTGTGTTTGCTGTTTTGTTTGCAGTATCAAAATTCTTTTCACCAAGGCTTTTTGAAAGCAGTGCATTTACACCTACGGCTGTACCGGAGGCTATGGCTATCATAAGGTTCTGTATAGGGAAAGAAAGGGATACTGCCGTTAAGGCGTAGTCGCTTAAATGAGATACGTAGATACTGTCTACTACATTATATAAGGCCTGCACCAGCATGCTGAGCATCATTGGCACAGACATTGTGAAAAGAAGTCTCTTGACGGGAAGGACTCCCATTTTATTTTCCTGTTCCATTTATATTCCTCCGATAAAGATAGTTAGCTAACTAAATTAGTTTATTACTTAATATAAGCCTTGTCAATGCTTTGCTTAAGCGGAGGATGGTTTTTTGGTTTTTAACAGGCTTTTTATAGTTTAAGTAATAATAATGACGGATAAACACCTTTTTTTATGTGCTTTTTTATCAATGTTCCTAAAATTTGACAAATAAGTTTTTTAGGCTTGAATGAAAGGGATTAACGTGTTATCATATTGCTTATCGTAAACAAATGTATTTGGAGGAAAAACAAAGGGAGATATTATGAGGCAGGAAAAGGATTTCTTTATAGTAGATAAAAAAGTACTTCCTGAGATCTTTATTAAGGTCATGGAGGTCAAAAAGCTTCTTGAAAGCAGAAAAGAAAAGACTGTGCAGGATGCCGTTAACAGAGTAGGCATAAGCAGAAGTGCTTTTTATAAATACAGGGATTCGGTTTTCCCGCTTTATGAAAATACCATAGGTAAAACCGTAACTATTGCCATAGTAACAGAGGATACCCCCGGACTTTTATCGGCTATCCTTAACGATATAGCTTTTGCGGGTGCAAATGTTCTTACCATAAACCAGAGCGTACCCGTAAACAGTATAGCAAACGTTACCATAACCATTGAGACCAACAATATGAACGACAGCCTCGGCGTGCTTATGGACAGACTTGAAGCACATGACAAGGTAAGAGACTTAAGAATAATTGCCAGGGAGTGATACTTATGATAGATATAGCTATACTCGGATACGGAACGGTTGGAAGCGGAGTATATGAAGTAATTAAAAATAACCAGGAAATAGTTGACAGGAAAAGCGGAAAGCACATAAACATAAAATATGTACTTGATTTAAGAAAATTTTCCGGGGATCCTGTTGAGGATATACTTACAGATGATTTTGAAAAAATACTTAATGATGAGGATGTAAAGATCGTTGCAGAGGTAATGGGCGGAGTTGAGCCTGCATATACATTTGCTAAAAAAGCTTTGTTAAAAGGCAAAAGCGTTGTAACAAGCAATAAGGAACTTGTTGCAAGCCACGGACAGGAGCTTATAGCCATAGCCGCAACTAAAAAGGCAAACTTCCTTTTTGAGGCAAGCGTTGGCGGAGGCATACCTATAATAAGGCCCTTATGCTCATCTCTTACAGCAGACTGCATACTTGAGATAAAAGGTATATTAAACGGAACAACAAACTATATCCTTACAAAAATGGCCTATGAGGGCAGTGGCTTTGACGAGACCCTTAAAGAGGCACAGGCTCTCGGGTATGCCGAAAAAGACCCTACAAACGATATAGAGGGCTTTGATTCCGTAAGAAAACTTGCTATACTTTCTTCTCTTGCATATAAAAAGACAGTCGATTTCAGGGATATATATACAGAAGGTATAACAAAGATAACAAAGACAGATATAGAATACGCAAAGGCACTTAATAGCACCATCAAGCTTATAGGTGAAAGCAGGCTCAAGGGAGATAAGATAGATGCAAAGGTTGCACCTCTTATGATAAAGAACACTCACCCCATAGCTATGGTAAACGGTGTATTCAATGCTATCTTTATAAACGGAGATATGTCAGGCGACACTATGTATTACGGAAGCGGAGCAGGAAAGCTCCCTACAGCGAGTGCGGTCGTTTCTGACATTATAGATGCGGCAAGACACGTTGGCGTAAATATAAGGATAGACTGGGACGATGAAAAAATGCCCATTATACCTTTAGGTGACACTAAGGTATGTGCTATGATACGTTTTGCTAAAAAAGACGCAAAAACAGAGGAAAGATGTGTTGCAGCTTTTGACGGAGCTGATATAATAAGGCTTGAAGGTCACGAAGGAGAGTTTGCCCTTTTAACAAAGGCCCAGAATGAAAGTGACATAAAAGCTATACTTGAAAAACTTGGTGAAGAAGTTTTAAGCTTCATCAGAATGGAAGGTTAATAAAATGATACACGTAAAAATACCCGCAACAAGTGCCAATGTAGGCTCTGGCTTTGACAGCGTTGGCTTTGCGCTTAAACTTTATAACGAAATATGGGTAGAAGAGGCCCCCGCGGGAGTGCTTGAGATAGAGTCCCTTGGCGGAGATAAAAATGTGCCTAAGGATGAAAATAACCTTATCTACTCGACTATAGCGGATTTCTTCAGGAATGAAAGAAAAGAACTTCCCGGCTTAAGGATAAAACAGAAGGATAATATTCCTTTTACAAGAGGGCTTGGAAGCAGTGCGGCCTGTATTGCAGGAGGTCTTCTTATTGCAAACGAGCTTGCAGGAACAAATTATACAAAAAAAGAGCTTGCTGTTATGGCGGCAAGAAAAGAGGGACATCCCGATAACACCAACCCTGCCATTTTCGGCGGCGTTGTTTCAGGTGCTATGACAGAGGGCGGCATGGTATATGTAAAAATGAGTATGCCACAGAACCTTATATATGCCGTTATGGTCCCGGATTATTATGTATCTACCCAGAAGGCGAGAGCAGTTCTTCCCAAAGATGTACCTTTAAGGGATGCAGTTTTTAACTGCCAGAGGGCGGCTCTTCTTACGGCATCCATTGCCACAGGCAGGTTTGATAATTTAAGGGTAGCGGTAGATGACAGGCTTCATCAGCCCTACAGAAAAGAGCTTATACCGGGACTTTATTCCATATTTGATGAGTCCTATCATAAGGGAGCCCTTGCAACGTTTTTAAGCGGTGCCGGACCTACTATAATAAGTCTGCTTGAAAAGAAGGATATGGAAAGCTTTGATAAGGGTATGAAATTATTCTTTGAACACGCTTACGGTAACTGGAAGATAGATTATATTGCACCTGATAACGAGGGTGCGCAAGTTTTATAAGCAAGGATGGAGGAAACAGGTTTGTTAATTGTTCAGAAATATGGCGGTAGCTCCGTTGCAAATACCGAAAGGATATTTAATGTAGCTAACCGTATTATAGATACAGTTAAAGAGGGTAATGAGGTAGTTGTTGTTTTATCAGCCCAGGGTGACACAACAGATGACCTTATAGCAAAGGCGGCAGAAATTGACCCCAATGCATCACGAAGAGAAATGGATATGCTCCTTTCAACAGGAGAACAGCAGTCAGTTGCGCTTATGGCGATGGCTATAAATAAGCTCGGCTACAGGGCTATATCTCTTAATGCGGCACAGGTAGGCATTTCAACATCATCAGCCTACAGCAATGCAAAAATCAGGTCTATCCGCAAATCAAGGATAGAAAGAGAGCTTTCAAGGGGATACATCGTTATAGTAACAGGCTTCCAGGGCGTAAATAAATACGATGACGTTACTACCCTTGGAAGAGGCGGTTCGGATACATCAGCAGTTGCCCTTGCGTCGGCACTTCACGCTGATCTTTGCGAGATATACACAGATGTTGAGGGTATTTACACAGCAGACCCCAGAGTAGTTAAAAACGCAAGAAAGCTTGATTACATAAGCCACGATGAAATGGTAGAGCTTGCCACATTAGGTGCAAAGGTTCTTCACAACAGGTCTGTTGAGGTTGCAAAAAAATATAACGTAGAGCTTGTTGTAAGAAGCAGTCTTACAAAAGCAGAGGGTACATTAGTTAAGGGGGATACAAAAATGGAAAAAGTGCTTGTAAGCGGAGTAGCTTCAGATAAGGATATATCACGAATAACAGTTATGGGTCTTTCTGACCAGCCGGGTGAGGCGTTCAAGCTTTTCTCACTCCTTGATAAGGCTGGTATCTGTGTTGATATCATCATCCAGTCATTGGGAAGAAAGAGCAAAAAGGATATTTCATTTACAGTAAGCAAACAGGATCTTCCTATGACCCTTGAAACGCTTGAAAAGAATAAAGACAGACTTGGCTTTGCCGAAGTTTCACACGATGACAACGTTGCAAAGCTTTCTATCGTAGGTGCAGGCATGGCTACAAACAGTGGTGTTGCAAGCCTTATGTTCGAGGCACTTTTCGATGCAGGCGTAAACATCAGCATGATATCAACATCAGAGATCAAGATATCTGTTCTTATTGACGAGAAGGATGTTGAAAGAGGTATGATAGCCGTTCACGATAAATTTAACCTTGCAGAGTCAAACTATAGAAGAGACTGATAAAAAAGCCACTCATATGAGTGGCTTTTTGTTTTACATATTTTCCATAAGGAGCTCAAGTATTTTGTTGCTTCTATCTATGAAGGCAGACATATCATCGGGTTCGAGTGCTTTCTGACTTATCTGTGCAAGGTCAAAAAGCTGACGGCAGATAAGCTCTGTAACATCTTTCTTTTCCATATTGTCCTTAAGCTTAAGGAAGCCCTTAACAAGAGAGTTGTTTGAGTTAAGCACAAGTGTAACATCGGGCTTGATATTGCCGAACATATCGGCTATCTGTCCCTGTCCGCGTTCACGGTATATCTTCTGTATCTCGGCCATACGTCTTGCTTCTTCTGAAACAAGGAGCATACCTGATACTGAAGAAGCCTTAAGGGGCTCGACCTTAACAAAAAGCTCCTGTTTATCGAGGATACCGCGGAAGAGGTTCTGCACTTCGTCGTTTGTGCGTGCAGCGGCTTCTTTTTCTGCTTCTGAAGCGTTTTCATCGCTTTCTTTCATATTGTCGGAAAGCTCGCTGTCTACTCTTAAAAGAGTTATGTTTCCGTCTTCTTTCATCTCAAGGATAGTAACGAAGGGACGGTCTATTTCTGAGTTGAGGATAAAGGCGTCCATACCCTGCTCCTTAAAGAGCTTGATATACTGGCTCTGCTGGCTTACATCGTTTGCGTAGTAGATGGTGTCACCTGTTATATCCTTGTTATCTGCGATAAACTCATCAAGTGTCTGGTATTTATCGGAGAAAGTTTTGTAAATAAGGGCAGATTTCATCTTATCGTAGAATTTCTCTTCTTTTACGCAGCCGTATTTGATGAACATACTGATGTCATCCCAGATCTTTTCATAATGCTCTCTTTCGTTTTTAAAGAGCTTAACAAGCTTATCCGCAACTTTTTTGGAAACGTAATTGCTCATTTTACCTGAATAGCCATCATTCTGAAGAGTGCTCCTTGATACGTTAAGGGGCATATCGGGGCAGTCCATAACACCTTTAAGAAGGAGAAGGAACTCGGGGACAACTTCCTTGATGTTATCCGCAATATAAACCTGATTGCAGTAAAGCTTAACTTCTCCGTCAAGGGTATCTGTCTGGTTGATGATCTTGGGGAAGTAGAGTATACCCTTAAGTCTGAAAGGATAGTCCATATTAAGATGTATCCAGAAAAGAGGGTCGTTCATATCAAAAAATACCTTGTGGTAGAATTTGATATAATCTTCGTCTGTAAGCTCATTAGGCTGTCTGAGCCAGAGAGGAGTTGTTTCGTTTATAAGCACAGGCTCGTCAGGTGTTGTTTCCTCTTCTTTTTCATTACCCTCAGCAACAGGCTGGGGTTTTCTTATATAATCGTAGTAGATCTCTACGGGCATAAATGAGCAGTATTTATCTATTGCCGCACGCAGAGTGTATTTATCAAGGAATTCCTTGCCATCTTCACCTATATATAATGTTATTGTAGTTCCGCGGTCAGTTTTATCGCTTGCATCCATTTCAAACTCAACGCCGCCTTCGCATATCCATTTGGCAGCCTCGGCACCTTCTTTATAAGAAAGTGAGTTTATCTCTACTTTATCAGCTACCATATATGCTGAATAGAAGCCAAGACCAAAGTGACCGATTATCTGGCTTCCTTCATCCATTTTGTCCTGATATTTTGATATAAAATCAGTTGCACCTGAAAAAGCTATCTGATTTATATATTTTTTTATCTCGTCTGCTGTCATACCGATACCGTTATCGGTTATCTCGATCGTTGAGTTTTCCTCATCAACAACAACGCTTATGTAGAATTTTTCATCAGCCTTGATGTGGGGTGCTTCTCCCATACCCATAAGCTTCTGTAATTTGTTTACAGCATCACAGCCGTTTGAAATAAGCTCACGGATAAAGATGTCCTTATCTGTGTAGAGCCATTTTTTTATGATAGGTAAAAAATTGTCGCTGTTGATAGAAAGGTTGCCCTGTTCTTTCATTTTGATTCCTCCTTGCCAATTAAAACATTACTTAAAGTAATGATAATATTTTTATCAATGATACTATTGTATCATCCACAAATAAAAAGTCAATAAAAATTTAGCACTCAATAAGCTTGAGTGCTAACAGAGATATTATTATTGCTGAAAAAATCGGCTATGTATGCGTCAAATGTGTATTCCGCACTGCGGTCCAGTGAAAAGTTTTTCATCGAGATCCCCGTAATACAGTTTATGGAGCCATTCTCATAGGTTATGTTTAAAAACAGTGCCGATGCACCGTTTACACCGGGAACGCTTCCGGGATCGAGGGAAAAAACTATTTTTATAAGACGGGGAAGACGATTGCCTTTTATGGCCTCAAAGGCGTAAGGCTTTATTTCCTCCCAAAGGCAGTATTTCGTTTCTTCATCATCATATTTTTTCCCGTTTATGCTGAAAGAAGCAAAGGTGTTTATGTTGATCTCCCTTAATTCAAATTTATCGAATACGTCACTTTTTAAAAGTGTGTTCATAAAGGCCTTTATATTGAGTGCTTTATAAATCGTCATTGTAACAAACTCCCTTCAGATAAAAATTATAATATAAATTAAGGCTTGTTGGAAGTATTTTTATTGTTTGAAGGGCGATTTTATAGTATTATCAAAATAGTATGTTCAAGTTTGGGAATGGTGTAAAATGATATTCAATTCTTACGAGTTTATCGAATTTTTTATAATTTCATCATTGATATATTTCGTTGTGCCACAAAGGGTAAAATGGCTCGTTCTGCTTGTTGCAAGCTATATTTTTTATATGGCGTGGAGAACAGAGCTTATTGTGCTTATTGTTTTTTCAACGTTTATAAACTACTTCTTTGCGGGGCGTATATATAAGCAAAAGGACAGGACAAAAAAGAAAAGGAGCCTTATACTTTGCCTTGTTATAAACTTCGGGCTTCTTTTTGTTTTTAAATATCTTACCTTTGCAACAAATACCTTTGAGTGGCTTTTCGGCATTTTAGGTATAGGCTATACACACAGGGAGTTTGATATAATCCTTCCTATGGGTATTTCCTTCTATACCTTCCAGGCATCGGCTTATACCATAGATGTTTACAGGGGAGATATAAAGCCGGAGAGGAACTATCTTAAATTTTCGTTATTTATAAGCTTCTTCCCACAGCTTGTGGCGGGGCCTATCGAGAGAACAAAAAATCTGCTTCCTCAGTTTTATGAAAAGCATAAGTTTAGTCTGCAGAGGGTCTATTACGGTGTGCAGATAATGCTTTACGGCTTCTTTAAAAAGGTCGTTATTGCAGACAGGTTGGCAGTTGCTGTAAATACGGTTTATAACAACGCGGGAAGCTATGGCGGACTTTCTTTTGTTGTGGCTACTGTGCTTTTTGCTTTCCAGATCTATTGTGACTTTTCGGGCTATTCCGATATAGCAAAGGGTGCGGCTAAGGTGCTTGGTTTTGATCTTATGGATAACTTTAAAAGCCCTTATCTTTCAACAGGCATCAAGGAATTCTGGAGAAGATGGCACATATCCCTTTCAACATGGTTTATGGATTATGTATATATTCCCTTGGGTGGAAACAGATGCGGTAAAATAAGGAGCCTTTTTAATCTTTTTGTTACCTTCCTTGTAAGCGGACTGTGGCACGGTGCAAACTGGACATTTGTTTGCTGGGGCGCTCTGCACGGGATCTATATGGTTATAGGAAGACTTATAGGCGGAAACAGGAAAAATGCAGAAAAGAGAAATTTCGTTTTAAATATTGTAAAATGTGCTTTCACATTTGCCCTTGTTACCTTTGGCTGGATATTCTTCAGGGCAAATACCGTAAGCGATGCCTTCTATATAATAGCCCATCTTTTTGATGATGTATCGGGCTGGTCAAGTGTGCAGTATCTTTATGATGTGGCTACAGGAATGGGCCTTAACGTAGCAGAGCTTTTTGTTGTGGCTTTTTCAATAATGCTTCTTATCTTTATGGAGCTTATAAGCGGCAGGAAGCAGGTTTTTGATTATTTCAGGCAGAAGCCTTATATCATAAATGTAGGTTTTATGGCGGCACTTGCCATAATAATACTTACGACAGGAGTGTTCTATAATGCGGGAGAGTTCATCTACTTCCAGTTTTAAAATAATATTGGCGATAGTCTTCGTTCTTGTTGTAACGGGAGCGGTAGGCAGATTTGTCGGTAGAAAGTATGAATATGCCGCAAGCCTTAACACGATAAATGCCTTTACGGCCCAAAGATTTGAGGATTTTTATGCTCTTGATGAAGATAGCCTTGATATGGTGTTTATAGGCTCAAGCCATTCATACTGCAGCTTTGATCCGGCTAATTTTGATGTGCCTTCTTTCCAGATGGGTACACCCTTACAGCATCCGGACACAAGCTATTATTCGCTTTTAGAGGTGCTTGATAATCAGGACCCGGAAACAGTAGTTGTTGAGGTCTACTGGGATATGCTCGATGATGATTTTGAGCTTAAGCAGGCAACCTCGCTTTTTGAAGTTATGCGTAACGAAAAAAGGATAGAGGACTATATTGAAAACGTGTTCCCCGAGGGAGACAGGGTGAAGTATGAAACGCCTGTTATACGCTTTCAGCAGGATTTCTTTGCATACGCTTCCTCAAGGCTCGTAAATAAGGCTAAAGCTATGTTTGGTGTAGCAGATGAGGCAGTTCCTTCATCAGCGGGCGAGGGTGTAGAGTACTATCTTGCTGACGGATATGTTTACTGCGATATAGTTATACCCGAGGCGGAATTTGATGAAACCAACCAGTTTAAAAACCTTGACGGAAAGGACTGGGAGTTTTCAAAAACGCAGAAAAAATGGCTTGAAAAAATAGTTGAGCTTTGTGATAAAAAGGATAAAACCCTTATTTTTGTAACGGCGCCTGTTGCCAATGTGTCTATGGGCTATATAAAAAATTATGAGCTTATCCATAACAAGATAGCAGCCTTTGCACAAAGCAGAGGCGTGCCTTATATTGATTACAATATTATCAATATGGAGGAGAAAATGTTCAGCCACGAAAACTTCCGTGATGATGCACACCTTAATGACAGCGGAGTTAAGATACTTGATGCACATTTTAAGGAGTGGTTAAGTGATGTTTGTGGGTAAATATAATTGACGATAAGCGTTGATTATAGTATTATTTATATTGATTTATTATTGGAATTTTTAGGGGGCATATAAATGTCAGAAGAGAAAATCAGAGAAAATGATTTAAGTACCACAGGTAATTTTATCCATAGTTATATACAGGAAGACCTTGGTGAAAATTTAAGCCATATCAACACAAGGTTCCCTCCCGAACCCAATGGCTATCTTCATATAGGT
This sequence comes from Lachnospiraceae bacterium, assembly GCA_015057875.1. Lineage (GTDB taxonomy): Bacteria > Bacillota > Clostridia > Lachnospirales > Anaerotignaceae > SIG274. The sequence goes on from SVDG01000004.1 coordinate 27,571, forward strand.
CATGCAAAATCAATATGCTTAAACTTTGGTCTTGCCAAGCTTTACGGCGGAAAATGCAACCTCCGTTTTGACGATACCAACCCCACAAAAGAGGATGTTGAGTACGTTGATTCTATTATCGAGGACGTTAAATGGCTCGGCTTTGACTGGGAGGACAGGCTTTATTTTGCATCAAGCTATTTTGATACCTACTACGATATAGCTGTTAAGCTTATTAAAGAGGGTAAAGCCTTTGTTTGTGATCTTAACGCAGAGGAAATGCGTGAATACAGAGGTACACTTTCAAAACCCGGCAAAAACAGCCCTTACCGTGACAGAAGCGTTGAGGAAAACCTTGATTTATTCGAGAGGATGAAAAAAGGCGAATTCCCTGACGGAACAAGAACTTTAAGAGCAAAAATAGATATGGCTTCCCCCAACATCAACATGAGGGATCCCGTTATTTACAGAATATCACATTCACCTCACCACAAAACAGGAAGCAAATGGTGCATCTATCCTATGTACGACTTTGCTCATCCATTAGAGGATACTATCGAGGGTATCACTCATTCAATTTGTACAATGGAGTTTGAGGACCACAGACCTCTTTATGACTGGGTGGTTGAAAACAGCGGTCTTCCCGCAAGACCCAGACAGATAGAGTTTGCACGCCTTGGCCTTACAAATACGGTTATGAGCAAAAGAAAGCTCCGTGCCCTTGTTGAGGAGAGCCTTGTTGACGGTTGGGATGACCCCAGAATGCCTACTATAAGCGGCCTTCGCCGCAGAGGTGTTACACCCGAGGCTATCAGGGATTTCTGCGAGAGGATCGGTGTTTCAAAGGCAAACAGCAAGGTTGATAGTTCACTTCTTGATCACTGTATAAGAGATGACCTTAAGGCTAAAACACCCGTTGTTATGGCTGTTCTTAAACCTCTTAAGCTCGTTATAACAAACTATCCTGAGGGACAGATCGAGTTTATGGATATTGAAAACAATCCCGAAACAGAGGAAATGGGCGTAAGAAAAGTTCCTTTCACAAGAGAGCTTTATATAGAGCAGGATGACTTTATGGAAGAGCCTGTTAAAAAATTCTTCCGTCTTGCTCCCGGTAAAGAGGTACGCTTAAAGGGTGCTTATTATGTTACATGCACAGACTTTGTTAAAGACGAAAACGGCGTTGTGACAGAGGTACACTGTACTTATGACCCTGAAACAAGAAGCGGCTCCGGCTTTGAGGGAAGAAAGGTAAAAGGAACTCTTCATTGGGTAAGTGCTGATATGGCAGTTAAAGCGGTAGCTAACCTTTATGACAGCATGATGCTTGATAACCCCGATGACCCCAGCGGAGAGATGATAATGAACCCCAACTCCATAGAGGTTTGCCAGTGCTTTGTTGAGCCCTCCGTTAAGGACGCAAAACCCGGGGACAGATTCCAGTTTATGAGAAACGGATACTTCTGCGTTGATACAAAAAATACAACAAAGGATAACCTTGTATTCAACAGGATAGTTTCACTTAAAAGCTCATTTAAACCCAAAAACTAATAATGAGGGCGGTGCTGATAAACTTCCGGCACCGCCTTTTGAAATATGAAGGTGCATAAAAATGGATAACAGGATCAAAATAAAAGAAAGTAAGAGCATAGCTATTAAGGTCGGAACAAGTACCATTACATATCCTAACGGAAAGCTTAATATGAGGCGCATTGGTATACTGGCAAGAGTGCTTACTGATATAAAAAACAGAGGTCTTGATGTTGTGCTTGTAACAAGCGGTGCCATAGGTGTTGGCTCAACACGCCTTGGCTTTGAAGAAAGGCCCACTCTTATGAGAGAGAAGCAGGCGGCAGCCGCAGTTGGTCAGGCTGTGCTTATGCAGATATATCAGAGCCACTTTACCGATTATAACCAGAAAGTTGCCCAGGTGCTTGTTACTAAAGACGATATGAGCGGAGATGAAAGAACTGAAAACATTATAAACACGTTCCACACCCTCTGGGAGATGGGTGTTATCCCTATCGTTAACGCAAACGATACGATATCTACCGTTGAGATCGGCTTCAGCGATAACGATACCCTTGCGGCACATCTGGCATCTATTTTAAAAGTGGATACACTTGTGCTTTTTACCGATATTGACGGTATGTATAATAAAGACCCCAAGTCAAATCCCGATGCGGTGAAGATAGATGTTATAGAAGAAATAACAGATGAGATACTTGCCATGGCGGGGGATAAGGGAAGTACATTCAGCGTAGGCGGGATGAGTGCAAAGCTTACAGCGGCAACGGAGTGTATGGAAAATGGTATTGATATGGTAATTGCCCTTGGCGAGGACCCTGAGCTTTTATACAGCATCCTTGACGGAGAGGATGTAGGTACACTTTTTGCAGGTAAAAAATAAAGGAGGCGTTGATATGTCATATTGTCCTTTTTGTGGAGAAAAAGTAAATGATGGAGGAAGATGCACAGGCTGCGGTTACACACCCGACAGCACAAGAAGCAGTGCAGGAAATTCTCCCTTTGGTACAGAAAAATGCAGTTATGAAATACCCCTTTGGTTAAAGATAGTTATCATAATAGCTATACTTATGGTGAGCGGAGGCACGATAGTAGGTATTATCGCAGGTGCTGTGCTTTCAACAAGCAAGGACCCTAAATTTAAGTCTTATGGAAAATGGCTCCTTAAAACAGCGCTTATCGTACTTGTTACTAAAGTCATCCTCACAATAGTTGTGTTCATATTTATTACGGTCATTGGTGTAACAGGTGCCGTATTTATGAGCGTGCCTGAATATACAGGTGCTTTAACATGGCTGGCTTAAGGGAAAGGATGCTTTCTGAAAGGGCTAAGATGGAGCAAAGCCTTAGGGAAGAAGCAAACAAAGCCATATTTGAAAACGTAATAAGTCTTAACACTTTTAAAAATGCGGGAAGCATATTTACTTATATAAACACATCATCAGAGGCAGTAACAAAAGCTTTGATAAACCATGCCCTTGATGCAGGTAAAAAAGTGTTTGTCCCGGTCACTCTTAAGGAGAGGATCTATTTTACAGGGATAAAAAACCTTGAAGGGCTTAAAAAGAGCAAAATGGGTATATACGAGCCTGAAAGCACGGACGAAAAAGAACCGTGCGAGGGAGATGTATTTATAATACCCGGATCTGTTTTTGATAAAGCAGGACACCGCTACGGCTATGGTGCAGGCTATTATGACAGATTTTTAAGTAAATGTGCCCCTGTTTTAAAAATAGGCCTGTGCTATGATTTTCAGCTTCTTGAAAGTATTGAAACAAAGGAACACGATATAGATATGGATATTATTGTTACCGATAAAAGGATCGTTATATGCAAGGAGGGAAGGTAAAAATGTCAGAGCTTAAAAAGATGGGAGAAAGGGCGGCAGAGGCCTCTTATGGCTTAAGTGCTATGCTTGCACCTGAAAAAAATAAGGCATTAAGGCTTGCGGCAGAGGCTCTTTTAAACAATAAGGAAAGCATAATAGAGGCTAACAGAGCGGATATAGAAAATGCCCTTGCAAACGGTATAAAGGGTGCCCTTATCGACAGGCTTACCCTTGATGAAAAACGTATAGAGGGCATGGCGGACGGACTTTTGCAGGTGGCCTCACTTCCTGACCCTGTAGGAGAAACTGTTGAAGGAAAAACTCTTCCTAATGGCCTTGTTATATATAAAAGAAGGGTGCCTATGGGTGTTATAGGCATAATCTATGAGGCAAGACCAAACGTAACGGCAGATGCCTTCGGCCTTTGCTTTAAAAGCGGAAACGCCGTTATTTTAAGAGGCGGAAAGGAAGCCATAAACTCCAACAAAATGATAGTTGATATAATGAGGAAGGCTCTTAAGGAAAACGGATATAACGAGGATTGTTTACAGCTTGTTGAGAATACGGACAGAAGTTCTGCCGAGGAAATGATGCGCCTTAACGGATATATTGACGTGCTTATACCAAGAGGCGGAGCCGGGCTTATAAGGACGGTCGTTGAAAACAGCACAGTTCCCGTTATAGAAACGGGCACAGGCAACTGCCATGTTTATGTTGATAAGTCTGCTGATCTTGAAAGTGCTGTTAAAATAGTTATAAATGCAAAAACACAGCGTCCCGGCGTATGTAACGCCTGCGAAAGCCTGCTTGTGCATAAGGATATCGCAGATTTATTTATACCTATGGTAAGCGAAGCCCTTAAGGAGAAGGATGTTGAGATAAGGGGAGATGAGAAGGTATGCTCCCTTGTTTCGGGAAGCGTTAAGGCAGATGAGACGGACTGGGGATGCGAATTCCTTGATTACATCATATCCGCAAGGGTGATTGAAAATACCGATGAAGCCATAGCCCATATAAGACGCTACGGCACAAAGCATTCCGAGTGCATAGTTACCGAGGACTATCGCGAGGCGCAGAAGTTCCTTGACAGAGTGGATGCGGCGGCAGTATATGTAAATGCATCTACAAGGTTCACAGATGGCGGAGAATTTGGTCTTGGTGCGGAGATCGGGATAAGCACGCAGAAGCTCCACGCAAGAGGCCCTATGGGGCTTAAAGAGCTTACAACAACAAAATATATGATATACGGAAACGGACAGATAAGATAACAAAAAAAGCCCTGAGCTCTTAGCTACCCCCTAACAAGAAAACAAAAATTCTGGAAATGCTGATTTTTGCATCTTCTTCCTCAGTTCCCCTTGACGGCCTAAGTCAAAGGACGCCTGCGGGAAACTTCATCGAATATGCATAAAATCATCTATTTCAGT
>SVDG01000107.1 GCA_015057875.1 Lachnospiraceae bacterium
AAAACCCCTTGGGAAATATCCCAAGGGGCAATTATATTTAAAATTCAATCGTTTCGGGTGCAGATGTAAATGAAGAAAATGTAGCAACGGCATCCTTAAGGTAAAGCACCTCTGTATTATCGTCATAGGGTGAGTACATAGCCTTAAGATTGGGATATGCATCAAGCATATGCTCTTTTGCCTTGACGTTATCATCTCTTACAGCTGTTGCGGCTATCCTTATCCATCTTTCTCCGTCAAAGGCACTTATCTCGACCTTGGGGTTTAACTGCATCTGCTTTGAAACATCCTTTTTCTTACCTGTCTGTATGTAAAGCTTACCCTCAAAAATGTCAACTGTTCCGAAAGGTCTGACTCTTGGCTGATCACCCTCTACCGTAGCCAGATAATAAACACCGCATTTTTTCAAAAATTCGTATACCTTATCCATAACCGTTACCTCCTTTTAATTCTAATGTAATTATATCATACACGTATCATTTATTTAATTACAAATATTAAAATTTCTTCTGCACTTTCAGTTATATTTTTTATTTGGTATAATACAAATATCGACAAAAACCGGAGGAATGCTTTATGAAAAAAAAGCTTTTAATCAATATACTGGCACTTTCTTTGCTTTTTACAGGCTGCGGCACACAAGCCATAGAAACAAGTGAAGATTTAACCGAAAATACATCTGTTAGCGTACAATCAGACACTTCATCAGATATACTTAAAGAATATATGTCAAACCCTGTTGTTCTTGAAACGCCTGTGCACGAATACGGTGAAAGTACAGCCTTCATACAGATGGAGGATGACCTTGTGATAAGGATCCTTTATCCCGAAGGCGAGCTTACAGCCTTTGACAGTGCTATAGAAAACTGGGTAAGCGAAACCGTAGCTTTTTATCAGCAGGAGGCTATAGGAAGCAGTAATAACGGCGAATCTGCTGAGCTTACCGCACAATATAGCAGCTATATAGTTGAAGATAACTGGGTAAGCGTTAAAATGACAGGTCTTTTTGACAAACCTTATAATGCACACCCTGAAGATATTATATATACTCTTAATGCAAGCCTTGAAACAGGCGAGCCTGTAGCCCTTGACGATTTTCTGTCTGACGGCGGACGTAAAACAATTGAAGAAATGGTAATTAATAAGGCAGGCATAACTTCAGACTATATAGATGAACATCTGCTTGACCTTTGGCTGTTTAAATCAGATGGTCTTGAAATAACATTAAGGCGTGGAGACTATCTACCTATGTCTGAAGGTACAGTGACCCTGTTTTTTACATACGATGAGCTTAAGGATGTCCTTACTCTTGCAGACATAGGGTCAGTTATTCCTGATGTGGAAGAAAATACAAACATCAATGAAAGCACAGGATCTGACATAATCCTTCCCTTGTCATCTGTTGATCCCGAAAAGCCTATGGTAGCCCTTACATTTGATGACGGTCCAAGCAAGCACACTGACCGACTGCTTGATATATTTGCTGAATATGGCGGAAAAGGCACTTTCTTCGTTGTAGGCAATATTCTGGATAACCGTGCAGAAACATTAAAACGTACAGTCGCAGAGGGCCACCAGTTAGCAGGCCACAGCTGGGATCATCGTCAGCTTACAAAACTTACGGGCGATGACCTCGTAAATCAGATCATGGCAACAAGGGCGAAGATATACGATTTAACAGGCATAGACACCCCTGTTATCAGACCACCCTACGGCTCATATAACGATGAGGTAAAACAGGTATGCAAAGACCATGGTGTAATGATCGTAAACTGGTCTGTTGATACCCTCGACTGGAAATACAAGGACGCCAATACTATTTACTCAACCATAATGGCAGATGTAAAAGACGGAGACATAATACTCTGTCATGACCTGCATGGAACAACCGTTGATGCTATGGAAATGGTTATCCCCGCCCTTATAGAAAAAGGCTATCAGCTCGTTACAGTATCAGAACTGCTTGACGCAGGAAACCGAGAAATAATTGCCGGCGAAGTTTATACAAAAAAATAACAACAAAATGCGAGTACATAAAGTACTCGCATTTTTTATCACCATACAAAGGGTATCAATTTATATTTAACCTTTTTCTTATACTCTCTGTATCCCTCAAGCTCATTTTCAAGCAATTCTTCCTCTCCCTTTATCCTCTTTGCTATTATAAAAGGATACACAAGAAAAATAACAAACGAATATAATGAGCCCAGAATAATGGGCATTGATAAAAACATAAGCAATGTTGCACTATACATAGGATGCCTTACAACCGCATACAACCCCGTGTCTATAACCTTCTGATTTTTCTGTACCTCTATGACCCTTGATAAATAAGCGTTTTCCTTAAGCACCTCCGCATACATAAAATATGATGCAAGAAATATAACAGCCCCCGCCACCGAAACACTTTCAGGCAAAACAAGCCATCCTTCGCGAAAATTAAACCCGGCAACAATAAATCCGGCTATAAACATAATCGCACTAAGCTTTACAACCATGCTTTGTCCCTTCTGTTTTTCCTTTGATTCAAGGCGTTTTTTTAGCAGCTCAGGCTTTTTTATCATCAAAGCCACACCAACAAAAAACATAGGCACAAATAGAACTGCCATAAAAAGCCACCCCTGACGAAAAGCAACTGTTCCCGCAGGCAAAAACACAAGGATCCCTGCAAGTAAAACCCCCAAAGCAAATTTTAATATAGCCTGAATAAACAGATTCCCATCCATAGTCCTACCTCTTTATATTCAAATCCTATCTCAAGTATTTAACACTTTAAAAACCGTCTCCCGTTTTTTCTTTGGCACCTGTAGTAAAATTCTCAATACCTATCATTTATTTAAGATTATTTATCTCTTCCTGCAGATTTTCCAGAAATCTTCCTGCATGGGCTCCATCCATCTGCGTGTGATGAAACTGAAAAGATACAGAAAGATAATACTTAAACCACTTTTTACTGTATTTACCCCATATAACAAAAGGATTATTGAAAACTCCGCTGTAAACACCAACTGCACCGTCAATTACCGTATTGACCACAGCAGATGTTCCTATCACCATGCTGTCAGACGACAGATCCCTGTCTTTCGCAGTTTGTGCAACCTGAGCCGTATATTTTATATAGTCCCGATCAAAACTTTCAATATTATCAACATAAAGGATATCGCAGGAGCTTACGCCACCATTTACGTTATTAACAATGGAATTTACAGCAATCGTATCGTACTGTATTAGCTTTTCTCCAACAGGAAGAATGTAGAACTCTTTTATCTCCTTAGCAGCTTTTCCTATGCAGTAATCCATAAGCATATTGAATTTGAGCTTCTTTTTGCGAGATATTTTAACAATATTTGTAACATCCAAGGTTTTAAAAAAAGTGACCATGGGATTTTTAGCCTTCATCCATTGCTCGTATGCTGCTGCCCTTGCTGTATCTTCAGCTTTAACCTCTCTTGACATCTGCCTATCCTCCTCTTATTTATAAATTACCGTAAATCATTTTATCATAGAATACTATAATAACAAACATTTAAACAAAAAAATACGGAAGCCGTAATGACTTCCGTATATGATCCGTAAAGAAATCTGATTATCTCTTTGAGAACTGAGGTGCACGTCTTGCGCCTTTGAGACCGGGTTTCTTTCTCTCTTTCATACGAGGGTCTCTTGTAAGGAAACCTGCTTTTTTAAGGCTGGGTCTGTAATCGCCATCTGCCTCAAGTAAAGCTCTTGAAATACCGTGTCTGATAGCACCAGCCTGACCTGTGTAGCCGCCGCCGTGAACGTTAACTAAAACGTCAAATTTAGCTGCAACACCTGTAAGCTCGAGGGGCTGACGAACGATAAGTTTAAGAGTCTCTAAACCAAAGTACTCATCAATGTCTCTTTTATTGATTGTGATTTTACCAGTACCGGGCATTAAGTAAACCCTTGCTACTGATGATTTTCTTCTACCTGTGCCGTAATATCTTACTGCTGCCATAAATGCTTCCTCCTTCCGATCCTAATTAGTTGATTTCTAAAACTTCGGGTTTCTGTGCCTGATGCTCATGCTCAGGACCAGCATATACACGAAGTTTTTTCATCATGCTTCTGCCAAGAGCGTTTTTAG
>SVDG01000108.1 GCA_015057875.1 Lachnospiraceae bacterium
GCTTTTAACAGGAAAAACTATTGCGGCGGATGCAATGTTTTACTATATAGTTGCGGTGATACTTATAGCGATAACAGCCTATATGGCTTTTGGCGGTATTAAAAAGGTTGCTAAGGTAACTGACGGAATGGTTCCTGTTATGGCGGTTTTATATATAGTAACAGTTATTGCGCTTGTTCTTATAAATATAAATAGAGTGCCTTATTTCTTTGGTGCTGTTTTTGGCGGAGCATTTAAACCGGATGCAATTTTTGGCGGAGCCTTCGGTGTTGCTCTTGCTCAGGGAATAAAACGCGGACTTATGAGTAACGAAGCAGGTCAGGGAACTATAACTATGGCGGCAGGTGCGGCTCACAGCGAGCACCCCTGTGAGCAGGGCATAGTTCAGTCCATAGGTGTTTTCCTTGATACTATAATAATCTGTTCACTTACAGGCTTTGTTGTTGTAATGGCTCATCTTTGGACAGGTGCCGATGCGGAAGGATTTATGGCCCTTGAAAGGCTCCCTAAATTCCTTGCATCAATTCAGGAGCTTACACCAGGAACGGCTTTAAACACAGTTGTTGCTCTTTCTGTAACAGTTTGCTTTTGCCTTTTTGCTCTTACATGCCTTGTGGGTATGATAAGTTTTTCTGAGATCGCAGCCAACCGCATAACAAGGAGCAAGGGCTTTATAAACTTTATAAGGATACTTGGCATAGCAATAACTACATTCGGTATCTTCTGCTCCATTGCAGGGGTGGACCTTGGTAATCTCTGGGCCATATCTGACCTTGGAAACATACTTATCGTTTTTGCAAATATACCTCTTTTATACCTTGGCACAAAATATGTGTTCAGGGCAACAAAGCATTATAAAAAACAGGACGGCACAGGTTTCACATCAGACGTTGTGGGTATAGAGTGCGAATACTGGGATAATAGGGATAAATGATAATGACGGGACTGCATACCTTAAAAGGTGTGCAGTTTTTTATTTCATTGACTAAAACTGCTTATTATGGGAAAATAAATAAATATGAGTAAACTACGGTCTTTTAAAAACCGTATATATTTTAAAATGCTTAAAGGACGGTAGAAATTAAAATGAAAGAAAGATTCAGACAGTTTATGATAGGAAGGTATGGAACGGACGAGTTCAACAACTTCCTTACTATACTTGTATTTATTACTATTGTTATTTCACTTTTTATTGATAACAAATTCAGTATTTTCGCAACGGTGTTGCTAATATATCTTTATTTCCGTATGTTTTCAAGGAACTACTCAGCCCGCAGGGCGGAGAATGCGGCTTTCCTTAAAATAAAATATAAAATAACGGGAAGGTTTTCAAAACAGGCAAGGGAGCAGAGGAAGCTTTATCATATCTATAAATGCCCCCAGTGCAAGCAGAAGATAAGGATACCCAGAGGCAAGGGAAAGATACAGATAACCTGCCCTAAATGCAAACACGAATTTATAAAGAGGAGCTAATATGTTCGGCTACGTTGTTGTTAATCAGAAAAGCCTTAAGGAAGAGGAGCTTAAGATATACCGCGAGTTTTACTGTGGTCTTTGTGAGGCGTTAAAGAGGCGTTATGGTCTTATAGGCAGGCTTGCTTTGAGCTACGATATGACTTTTGTTGTTATGCTCCTTACCGGGCTTTATGATACAGACACGGCGGAAGAGGATTTCAGGTGCCTTGCACGTCCTCAGGAGAGACAGCAGAGGCTCATAAACGATTTTTCATACTACGGAGCCGATATGACGGTTATTCTTTCCTATTACAAATGTGTTGACGACTGGCAGGACGAGAGAAAAAAGAAAAGTCTTATAGCGTCATGGCTTTTAAAGGGAAAATTCAGAAAAGCTGAAAGGCTCCACCCGGAAAAGGCGAAAAACATAAAAAATCTACTTGGGGAGATAAATAATAAGGAAAAAGAGAATACTGAAAACATAGACCTTATATCAGGTCTTTTTGGCAAGGTGATGGCGGACATTGTTGCGATGAAAAACGACAGCTGGGCACCGTTACTTAATAAATTAGGCTTTTATTTAGGTAAATTTATATATATAATGGATGCGTACGATGATGTTGAAAAGGATATTGAAAGCGGAAGCTACAATCCTTTTAAAAACAAGTTCGGGAAAAACGGATTTGAAGAGGAGACTGAACGTATCCTTAACATGATGATGGCAGAATGTGCCCAAAGCTTTGAGCTTTTGCCGATAGTTGACAACATCGAGATATTAAGGAATATAATATACGCAGGCGTATGGGCAAAATTTGAGATGACAAAAGCCAGAAGGAAAGATAAATATGGATCCATATAAAGTATTGGGCGTTGACAGCAGCGCTACAGATGACGAGATTAAAAAAGCATACAGAGCATTGAGCAGAAAGTATCACCCCGATGCCAATGTTAATAACCCCAATAAGGACGAGGTAGAGGAAAAGTTCAAGCAGGTGCAAAATGCCTATGACACCATAATGCGCATAAGAAAGGGCGAGGATCCTTCAAAGGGTGCCGGCTTTAACCCTTACGGCAATCCCTTCGGCTTTGGCGGAGCATATGGCTACGGACAGGGACAGAGAACGAGCGCAGGCGCCGGAGACGACAGATATCTTCAGGCGGCGGCAACATATATACAGAACGGGAAGTTCCAGGAGGCACTCAATGTACTTGAGGGGATAGAAAACCGCGGCGACAGATGGTACTATTTAAGTGCCCTTGCCAATATGTATATCGGCAACAACGTGACAGCTCTGGAACACGCCAAAAAGGCACAGGAGATGAACCCTGCGAGCTACGAATACGCTAACCTTGTGGCAAGGCTTGAAGGAGGCTATCAGACCTACTCCGGAATGGGCCAGCCTTACGGCAGGACTATGATGTGTGGGGGGAACCAGTGCGGCAGCATGTGCATGACACTGCTTTGCCTTAACTTCTGCTGTGGATGCAGGATGTATCCTTGCTTCTTTATCTAAGGACAAAAATGGACAAATGTATCTGTGGTATGGTACAAATTGACTAAAAAAGACAAATTTAATTGATTTATTTATAAAAAAGTAACATTGAAAACGTTGGTGTGGTGTGTTAAGATAGCTACATCAACGTTTTAATTTAATAACGTGCTGAATGAAGTGTATAGGAGAAGAGGTAAATCTCTGCCGAAGGAGCGATACTACCAGGCGAAAGGACTATGCACGGACGGCACTCTGGAGAAGCCCGTTGAAACAGACGGGGGCCGAAGGGGCAAAGTGGATATCCACCAATCTCTCAGGCAAAAGGACAGAGGATCTGGTTATATGAAAAAGATTTATGTTTTATGACAGAATCTGTTTTTTCTAGTGCGAGGGTCCTTGTTGGATCATCGCCTTTTTTATTTTTCCAGAGTTTTTTAATGACAAAAAACAGAAAAAGAAGGGAAGAAAACAAAATGTTGGAATTGATCACAAGTATTAACGGAAAGATAAACGGTATAGTATGGGGACCTATAATGCTGGTGCTCCTTGTAGGAACAGGTATTTACCTTACTTCAAGGACAGGGTGTATCCAGGCCACAAAGTTCTGGTTCATAATGAAAAACACAGTAGGTACCCTTTTTGCAAAAGACAGCAAAACGACGAAAAATGACGGAAAGAACCTTACACCTTTCCAGGCTGTTACAACAGCCCTTGCAGGTACTGTAGGTACAGGTAACATTGCCGGCGTTACAGGTGCTATCTTCGTTGGTGGCCCCGGTGCTGTTTTCTGGATGTGGGTATCAGCTTTCTTTGGTATGTTCACAAAATTTGCAGAGATATTACTTGCTATGAAATTCCGTCAGAAGGATGAAAAAGGCCAGTATTACGGCGGCCCTATGTACTACATTGAAAAAGGTCTTAATATGAAATGGCTCGCTGTTATTTTTGCTATCTTAGGCGGTCTTGCAAGCTTTGGTATAGGTAACATCGCTCAGTCAAGTGAGATCGCAGGCTCTATGAAAGGCCTTGTTGGTCTATCTCCTTTATTAACAGGTATCGTGCTTGCGGCAGTTATCGCAGTTATTACAGTTGGCGGTGTTAAGAGGATCGGTCAGGTAACAAACTTACTCGTTCCCTTTATGGCT
>SVDG01000109.1 GCA_015057875.1 Lachnospiraceae bacterium
GCTGCCATAAATGCTTCCTCCTTCCGATCCTAATTAGTTGATTTCTAAAACTTCGGGTTTCTGTGCCTGATGCTCATGCTCAGGACCAGCATATACACGAAGTTTTTTCATCATGCTTCTGCCAAGCGCGTTTTTAGGAAGCATACCTTTAACTGCGTGTGTGATTACGTTTTCAGGTTTTGTTTCAAGCATTCTCTTGAGTGTAACCTGTTTTAAACCACCGATATAACCTGTGTGGTGTGAATATACTTTCTGATCAAGTTTTTTACCTGTTACAGCAACTTTCTCAGCATTGATTACGATTACATAGTCGCCTGTGTCAACATGGGGTGTGTAGATAGGCTTATTTTTTCCTCTTAAAACTTTAGCAACTTCTGATGCAAGACGGCCTAATGTTTTACCTTCAGCGTCCACAACATACCATTTTCTATCGATATCAGCTGTTTTAGCGATGTATGTTGTTCTCATAATGAAAATGACCTCCTTAAAAAATTCGTATCCTGACCGCACTAAATGAGCCCGTTTCCGCAATTGTGGGGGTTGCTTCAACCAGACTTATCTGCTTGGTATCTTTTTCCGTTTATTTTAAACTCGGGGCTAACGAGTTCAAAGTGGCATTACAACGCATAGATTATATTACATTTTGCCTTGCGTGTCAAGGCAGTTTTTTCAATTATATTCAATATTTTTAAGCATCAGACCGCTTGGTCCTGCGGTGTGTCCCGCCCTTGACCTGTCACCTGATGCAATTATATCTTCCATGTCTTCAGGAGCTATTTTACCTGCTCCTACCTGTATAAGAGTTCCTGCAATTATCCTTACCATATTATAAAGGAAACCATCACCGTTTACAGCAATTTTTATAAACTCTCCCTCTTCATATACTTCAAGAGAAAATATCGTCCTTACTGTTGTTTTTGAGCTGTTTCCCGAAAAGCAAAAGCCTTTGAAATCGTGTGTACCGATAAAAGCCTTTGCTGCCTCCTGCATCTTTTTAATATCAAGCTTCCATTTTACAGGCTCACTTATATTCCTATACAAAGGATTCCTTATCCTTGAAGGATAGATAGTATATATATAAGTTTTATTTTTTGCATCAAATCTTGGATGAAACTCAAAAGGAACCTCCTCCGCCTTCTGAACGGCTATATCCTTAGGCAGAACAGAATTCATGGCACTTGGCATATTTTCAACAGGCATAGTTGTATCAACAACTATAGTTGCTCTCTGTCCCATAGCATGAACTCCCCTGTCAGTCCTGCTTGCACCGGTCACCTCTATTTCGGTCTTAAACAGCTTCGTAAGGGCTTTTTGCACCTCACCCTGAACAGTTCTTACATCAGGGTCTTTCTGCACCTGCCAGCCGAAAAACGAGGTCCCGTCATAGGCTATTGTTAAAAGGATCTTCTTTTCCATCAACTTCTCCTAAAATACGATTCTTAATACTATTATCATCAAAATATATAAACCAACAAGCACAAAAGCTGCTATATCCTTGCCTTTGAGCTTCATTTCGTTCATTCTTGTCCTGTTTTCATCACCGTGGTAGCATCTTGCCTCCATAGCCATAGCAAGCTCCTCTGCTCTGCGGAAAGCAGAAACAAAAAGCGGAACAAGTATAGGTATAAGGCTTTTAGCCCTCTGTATTATGTTGCCCGTTTCAAAATCTGCTCCCCTTGCCTGCTGAGCCTTCATTATCTTGTCGGTCTCATCAAGAAGAGTAGGTATAAACCTTAAGGCAATGCTCATCATCATAGCTATCTCGTGGCTGGGCACGCCGATCTTTTTAAAGGGCTTAAGTATATATTCTATACCGTCTGTAAGCTCAATGGGAGATGTTGTAAGCGTAAGGAGAGATGACCCTATAATAAGCATAGTAAGTCTTATAACCATCTTAATAGCGAGAAGAACACCCTCCATCGTTGCCGTAAACACACCAAGAGTAAACAGTACGTTTTCACCTTTTGTGCTGAATACATTTATTACTGCCGTAAAAACAAGTATAAGTATTATACCCTTTATACCCTTTACCATAAACTTAAAGGGTACCCTGCTTGCCTTTATAACAGCCGCAAGGATGACCGCAACAACGGCATAACCTATGAAGCTGTCCACAAGAAACAGCGTTATTATATAAACCAATACGGCTAATATTTTGACCCTTGCATCAAGGCTGTGTACCAAGCTAGTTACAGGGTAATACTGGCCTATTGTAATATCCCTTATCATTTTTCCACCTGCTTCAATAAATCATATAAAACCTTTGTTGCCTCTTCCGTTGTGAAAACACCGCAAGGAACAGGCACGCCCTCTTCCATAAGCTTATTAAACACATAGCTTATCTGAGGTGCCGCAAGGCCGATATTTTCAAGCTCATCTGCCTTGCAGAAAATCTGCGCAGGGCTTCCGTGGTAAGCCACCCTGCCCTTATGCATAACTATTATTTCATCAACATACCTTGCCACATCCTCCATACTGTGGGAAACAAGTATAACGGTTATGCCAAGGCTTGCGTGCATGGTCTTTATTGCTTCAAGTATGTCATCTCTGCCCTTTGGATCAAGTCCCGCCGTAGGCTCGTCCAGAACAAGCACCTCCGGCTCCATAGCAAGTACACCTGCAATAGCCACCCTTCTTTTCTGTCCGCCGCTAAGCTCAAAGGGTGATTTATTATAAATATCCTCTCCTACGCCTACTATTTCAAGAGATTTTTTAACTCTTCTGTCTATCTCCTCTTTTGTAAGGCCCATATTTGAAGGTCCGTATGCCACATCCTTATAAACAGTCATCTCAAAAAGCTGATGCTCGGGATACTGGAAAACAAGGCCTACCCTCTGCCTTACAGAACGCAGTTTGCTTTTATCGGCGTTTATATCCTCTCCGTTAAGAAGTATCTCTCCGCTTGTTGGCTTAATAAGTGCATTAAGGTGCTGTATAAGTGTGGATTTTCCGCTTCCAGTATGGCCTATAAGGCCAACAAATCTTCCGTCCTCAATTTCAATGTTTATATCATCCAGAGCCTTCTTTTCAAAGGCTGTTCCTTCGCTATATATATGTGTCAAATGGTTGATTTTAATCGACATATCTCTTTCACCATCTCATCTACTGTTAAAATATCTGCGGGCAGATCTATGCCCATTTTTCTAAGATTGTTGCAAACCTCTGTCACCTGAGGAACATCAAGACCAAAGCCCTTTATCATATCCACCTGAGAGAATATCTCTTTAGGTGTTCCTGTTATTGCCACCTTGCCTCTGTCCATAACTATTATCCTATCTGTATCAACAGTTTCATCCATATAATGGGTTATAAGTATTATAGTTATGCCTTCCTCTTTATTAAGGCGTTTTATTGTTTCTATTACCTCTTTCCTTCCAGAAGGGTCAAGCATAGCTGTAGGCTCATCAAGAACAATGCAATCAGGCTTCATAGCCAGTACGCCCGCAATAGCTATCCTCTGTTTCTGTCCTCCGCTGAGCTTTGAAGGTGTATCTCTTTTAAAGTCCTCCATACTTACCGTACTTAAAGCCGAATCAACTCTCAGTCTTATCTCATCAGAAGCTATGCCCATATTTTCGGGACCAAAGGCCACATCCTCTTCAACAATCGTTGCTACTATCTGGTTATCGGGATTTTGGAAAACCATACCCGCTCTCTGTCTTATATCCCAGATAAGCTCCTCATCCTTTGTGTCCATACCCTTTACCCAGAGAGTACCTGATGTAGGGGTAAGCAGAGCATTGATATGTTTTGCAAAGGTTGATTTGCCTGATCCGTTACGACCCAGTATAGCTACAAATTCGCCTGTTTTTATATTTATATCTACATCTTTGAGAGCAGAGAAACGTTCCTCTTTTTTTACACCGTTATCTTCAAACTCCCTTATATAGTCATAGTTAATTTTTTCTGATCTAATCATGTTACCACGCCTTATCAAAATATCATTACTCTTTACAATAACACAAATACAACTTAAAATAAACTTGTAAATCAAAAAATTTTTATTTCGTAAGTAATTTTATGGGTCAATTGAGAAAAACACCCGAAGATGTAAAAAAATATTAAGCTTTGGGGT
>SVDG01000005.1 GCA_015057875.1 Lachnospiraceae bacterium
CCCATACCCTTTGAGCCTAATCCTTTTTTCTTAGGTGCTGCCATTTAGTTCCACTCCTTTTCCGCAACCTGTTCACCAAGCAGTCTGTAGCCCTCTGCACCTTTTGACTTTGAATCATAGGCTATAATGGGAAGTCCATAGCTTGGAGCCTCCGCAAGGCGTACATTCCTTGGTATTATTGAATAGTATATATCATTTCCAAGGCTCTTTTTAACTTCATCAATAACCTCTACCGATAAGTGAGTTCTGGAATCAAACATTGTAAACACGATACCTTCTATTTCAAGGGCGGGGTTAAGACTCTTTTTAATAAGTCCTATGGAATGAATAAGTTGGCTTAAGCCTTCAAGAGCAAAATATTCACACTGGATAGGTACAAGCACCGTATCTGCCGCAACAAGGGCATTTATGGTTATGGTACTTAAAGAAGGAGGGCAGTCAATAACAATGAAGTCGTAATCGTCCTTTATTTCATTTACAGCATCCTTGAGTATATACTCACGCCTTTCAACTCCGATAAGTTCGATCTCCGCACCTGCAAGATTTATATTGGAGGGCATTACCCACAAATCGTCCATATATGACTCTGCTATGGCATCCTTTGGCTCTATTTCACCCAGAAGCACCTCGTAAACGGTATTTTCCATAGTATTTTTTTCAAATCCAAGTCCGCTGGTTCCGTTTCCCTGCGGGTCAGCATCTATCATAAGCGTTTTTTTGCCAAGTTCCGCAAGACAGGCGGCCAAATTAACAGCTGTAGTAGTCTTCCCAACTCCGCCTTTCTGGTTTGCAACGGCTATTATTCTTGTTTTGCTCAAATATATCACCACTTTTTTGTGAAAGTATATTTTTATTATATATATTTATTGGTTTACTGTCAATTTTCGTTTCACGTGAAACAAAACAAAAAACAGGCTGCTAAAACAGCCTGTTTCACGTGAAACACGATTATTTGTTTGTAAATACTGTTAACGCCTTAGGCCAAACTCTTATTTCAATAGGGAGATCAGGTCCCTGTTCGCCATCAACATCTGTTTCGTCAAATCTTTCCTCATCGGATAAATTCTCTATTTTTACATAGCTTTCATTAAAATAAAGTATATGAGGATCACCTATATGCTCACCTCTAAGTATTTTAAGACAAACGGCCGGCAATTCAATAACAGGACATTTCTTTATAGCAAAGAAATCAAGTAATCCATCTGTAATTGAAGCATCGGGAGAAAGTCTGTCAAAACTTCCTGCACCTGAGCTGTTGAGGGCAAGAAAAAGATAAAAATCATCCTCAATAACTTCCGTCTTTGTTGTTATCCTCAAAGGCATGGCCTTCATGTTGGCGATCTGTTCCGCACCTTTTATATAATAAGCAAGTCTGCCAAAGGAATTTTTAAAATCAATATCTATATGCTGTGATACATTTGTTAGAAGGCCGCCACCGCAAACGTTTACAAATGCCTGACCATTTGCAAGACCAAGGTCAGCCCTTACGGTTTTGCCCCTTACTATTGCTTCGCAGGCAGTTTTAACATCTCTTGTTTTAATATTTAAAAATCTTGCAAAATCATTGGCTGTTCCTGAGGGGATTATGCCAACAGGTATATCAAGCCCACGTTCCATAAGTATGTTTACGGCACGGTTGATCGTTCCATCACCACCGGAAATAACAAGAACATCAATATCATCACTCATTTTTGCAATATGCTTTTCAACATCGCCAACCTTTGCACTTCTGAAAAGGCTTACCTCGTATCCGCCTTCCTGCAAAATACTTATACATAAGTCTATATCATCTTTAAATGACTTTGAACCCGACATGGGATTATATATAAGCTTGAGCTTTTTCATAAAACTACTCCTTTATTACATCTGTTCAGGTGAATTTATACCTAAAATAGCAAGTCCTGCTGAAATAACCTCTTTAACTGCATAAACAACTGCAAGACGTGCCTTCTTTGTTTCCTCATCGCTTGTAAGGATAGCATTATCATGATAGAACTTATTGAAAGCCTGAGCTATATCAACAAGGTGTCTTGTAAGGATAGAAGGCTCAAATTTAGCGGCAGCATCCGCAATTTTTGCGGGATATTTCTCAATAAGTTTACATACCTCAACACTTGCCGCATCTGTAAGCATACCAAAATCAACATCTGTTGCTTTCTCATATCCTGCCTTTTTAAGAACAGAGCAAGCTCTTGCGTGTGTATACTGTACGTAAGGACCTGTTTCTCCATCAAAGTTGAGCATACGGCTCCATGAGAAAACTACATCCTTAATACGATTATTGTAAAGGTCATTGAATATAACAGCACCTATACCTACCTGTTTAGCTACAGTTTCCTTGTCAGGAAGGTCAGGGTTTTTGTCATTGATTATTTTAAGTGTTTCACTTATGGCCTCGTTAAGGAGGTTTTCCATAAGAACTACGTTACCTTTTCTTGTTGAAAGCTTACCGCTTTCAAGGCTTACAAGACCAAAGGGAACGTGAACAAGGTCTTTACTCCAGTCATAGCCCATTTTTTCAATTACTTTAAACCACTGTGCAAAGTGAAGGTTCTGGTCAAGGGCTGTAAGGTAAATACATTTATCAAAATCGTAAGTATTCTTTCTGTAAAGTGCGGCTGTGATATCTCTTGTTGCATACAGTGTACCGCCATCCTTCCTTATGATAAGGCAGGGGGCCATATTTTCTTCTGTAAGATCAACTATCATTGCTCCCTGGCTCTCAACAAGAAGATTTTTGTCCTTAAGCTCCTGAACGACCGCATCCATTTTGTCGTTATAGAAGCTTTCGCCTGCATAAGAATCAAACTTAACACCAAGCATTTTATAAACTCTTTCAAACTCCTGTATACTTATATCATAGAACCATTTCCAGAGAGTGAGGGCTTCTTCATCACCTTCCTGCATTTTAACAAACCATGCTCTTGCTTCATCATCAAGGGAATGGTTATTTTCAGCCTCATCATGGAACTTAACATAAATACGCATAAGTTCGCTGATGCCCTCAGTTTTAACAGCTTCCTCGCTGCCCCAGTTTTTATATGCAACTATAAGCTTTCCAAACTGTGTACCCCAGTCACCAAGATGGTTAACGCCAACACAATCATATCCCAATTTCTGGTAAATATTGTAAATTGCGTTACCGATAACTGTTGAACGGAGGTGTCCTACATGGAATGGCTTTGCAATATTAGGTGAAGAATAGTCTATAACGATAGTTTTACCGTTTCCTACAGTATCATTGCCATATTCAGCACCTTTTTCAATAACGGGAACAAGGACTTCTTTAACATAAACGCTTTTTTCTGTAAAGAAGTTTACATAAGCTCCTACAACCTTAACTTCTTTTATAAAATCGGGCTTCTCAATTTTTTCAACAAGCTCTGCCGCAATGAGGGGAGGAGCTTTTCTGAAAACCTTTGCAAGCCTGAAGCAGGGGAAAGCATAATCGCCCATATCTGCTGAAGGGGGAACTTCAAGAATATTTGCTATTTCTTCTATTTCCATATCCACGCATTTCGCAAGGATACCGGCTATTTCCAGTTTAAAATCCATATATAAAATCCTTTCCTGTAAATATACATCATTATCCATAGTAAATTTATCATAAAGTACCGCTAACGGTCAAGTATATGGGATCTATACCTTTAACGGCATGATAAAAAACAGTTTCTTCCTTATATAATATATGTCTTAAAAATGTATAAAAATTTATGCTTTACCTCTTTTAAAATCCGCAAAAATGTAAGATAATATATTTGATATCCTAAACTTGTATCAAGGAGGTCTGATCATGAATAAATGTATTAAAAAAGCAATAGGCTTTGCGGCTTTTACTGTCGGAACAATGGCAGTTATAAACAAGGCTATAGATATTATATGCACAAAAAACTATTCTTCATCAGAAACCGAACACATATATGAATGGAAATATGGAAGGATAAGCTACGTTAAAAAGGGCCACGGTGCACCTCTTTTGCTTGTTCACCGCACAAACCCCGGCGCAAACCGTAAGGAATGGGATAAGGTTTTTACACCCCTTGCAGAAAAATATACTGTATACTCAATAAACCTTTTAGGCTGGGGCAATTCAGACAAGCCCAAGCTTACTTATAACGCATATACAAACGCTATGCTTATAAACGATTTTATAAATGATGTCATCGGCAAAAAGACAGCCGTATGTGCATCTGCAGGCAGTGCTTCAGCACTTCTTATGGCTTACACTACCATACCCAAAAACTTCAGCCGCCTTGTTTTCACAGCTCCTGAAATGTATGGTAAAAAAGCTGTCTGTGCTCACGAGATAAAACGTGCGATAATATCTCTTCCCGTTATCGGAACGTTTATTTATAACATCTTAACTGTTCCCTGTGCCATTAAAGCAGCCCTTAAGTTAAGATATTTCGATCCATACAAAGCCGAAAGAGAAAATATAAAAGCTCTTTATATTGCAGAGCATATGAACGGCGGCGGAAAATACGCTTATGCCTGCTCATTATCCGGATTCACAAGCGTTGATGTTCGCCATCTTCTCAGAGATGTTAATGTGCCTATCACCGTTATAACAGGAGAGGAAGCAGAACTTGACGGAACAATAGATGAGCTTGAAGCGATCCGTCCCGATGCACACTTCTTTATATTCGAAAACACGGGCGAATATCCTCACAGAGAAAACCCTGTTGAATTTGTAAACGTACTTAAATCCATATAACATAAAACGGAGGAAACACCAATGGACACTTTAAATGAACAGCTTAATATGGAAGACCGCATCAAACGCTACCTTGCCTACACAAACGATCCCGTTAAAGGTGCCGGCATAATGCATATGATGCAGCCTGATTTCGTATCCTGTGATTATGAAAACAGGAACCTTGTCCTTTCATATAAAATACAGCCCTGGCAGTTAAACACACAGAGCGTTATGCACGGAGGGATCCTTACATCAGCCATGGATAACTGCTGTGTACTTATGACCCACTACTATGCAGGCCGCAGCCTTATAACAACAATAGATATGGAAACACGCTTCCTTAAGCCTGTTTTCCTTACAGACACTCTTTTTGTTGAGGCGCACGCAGTTTCAAAGGGACGCAAAACAGTAAACTACGTTGTAACAGCGTGGACAGACGATAAAGCAAACCCTGTTGCAATAGCTACCTGCACATTTATGATAATTCCCGAAAAAGAGACTTGTGTAATTATAGACTAAAAATAAAAGCGTAACTCCTGATACGGAATTACGCTTTAGCTGCCCCCTAATAAGAAAACACAAAGAACTGAAATAGATGATTTTGTGCATATTCAATGAAGTTTCCCGCAGGCGTCCTTTGACTTAGGCCGTCAAGGGGAACTGAATATGAAGATGCAAAAATCAGCATTTCCAGAATTTTTGTTTTCTTGTTAGGGTGTAGCTTTTTTTATTTTTCTTTTATAAGTACAGCCCTTACAAATCCACCGTCACAGCCCTCTATTTTTATAGGAAAAGCACTTAAAATATATTCTCCATCCTCAACACCGTCAAGCACAACGCTTTCAACTGCAGCTACGCCGTTGCCGAGTATTATTTCATGTATCTCTTTTTCGTTATCAAGGGGGGCTATGCTCCAGTAATCTGTTACAACAGTTTTTACTCCTGCTTCAACCAGATACTGTGCTGCTTCCTTTGTTAAATAACCTTTGCCTGTATGGAGAACTATCCTTTCATAACCCTCGATCTTTCCTTCTAAATCTTTTTTGTATACAGGCATATCCTCGGGAGTTGTAACAACTACGCATTTTCCATAATAATGGTCAAGCTCCATTTTTTCTATGGTCTTGCCGCCCATAATAAAGTGTGCAAATGCATCTGCATGGGTGCCCATATGGCTGCCAACCGTAATAAGCGAGCAGGTAAAAAGATCTCCTTTTTCCATTTCTGTAAGCTTTTCAACCTTAACAGGATCTGAACCCGGATAAATGGGTGCTGATTTTATCTCTCTTGTGATGTCAATTATTTTCACTCAGAAACTCTCCTTTTCCAGTAGACCTTGTTTCCTTCTATGTATGCTTCAATATCCCCGGTATCTATAAGATAGGAAAGATAGCATCTTACAACACTTCCGCCAAGGACATATTGATTTATATCCATAACAAGGCCTAATCTGTCCATCATTATTTTAAGTATATCCTCCTGAGAGGTGGGTGTTTCACATATATCCTTAACCATTTCAAGCAGGCTTATAAGCTTATCCTTATTTTTTGTTACAAGGCCGCTTATACTTTCCGTAGCAGGGGCGTGGGATGGTACGACCATTTTGCCCTCAAGCTCATAAAGGCTGTCAAGCGTTTCCATATATTCGCCCACATTATAAAGGTAGGAGAGGTGATATTTTTCAATAGTGTTTTCTCCTATAATGGCATCGGCTATAAAATAAACATCATCAGGAGTTTTTACGCCTGTCATTGAAAAACAATGTCCCTTTAAAGGGAAAAGCTCAAAGCCTTCCGGAAGTTCGAGCTCTTCAAGGCTTTCCGCCGGGCAGGCTTCCCCAGCCATTATCATTTTGTTACGTAAGGCTTTGAAAGGATAGCCTCCGTAAAGTATGCTTCCCTCAAGATGAGGAATAGCCATAAATGTTCTTTCAGAAAAAAGAGCATAAGCCTTACAGCCGTATTTTTTCATAACCGTAGTATTGCCTCCCATATGGTCAACATGGGAATGGGTGTTGATTATTGCTCTTGGTATCCAGCCTTTTTCTTCAAGGAGCTTGTTTATCTTTTTACCCTGACTTTTATCTATACCTGTATCAATAATGTATACCGTATCGTCATCATTAACGAAAATACCTGTTTTTGCAGGTGCTTCCATATAATAAGTATTACCCTTAACATGTATAAGCTCGTACATAATATCTGTCCTTTCAAATAATATTATTTACACAATATCATAAACCTTAAAAAACGGCAATATGATGCATTAAATAATGCATAATTCCTATATATGCACTCAGTTTATGCATAAATTTGTCTGTTTTGCACGGTTTTTCAGAATTAAGTCAATGTATTTTATACACACTAAAGATTGACAAAAAGTTTTTTGGTGCTAAAATAAGATAAGTATAATGTGAGAACTATGTTCTGTTCTATTTAAAAATCAGGAGGAAGATAATTATGAAAAAATTTTTAGCAATGCTTCTTGCATCTGTTATGGTTTTAGGCGTAGCTGCTTGCTCAGCTCCCGTTGAAGAGGCAACAGATACAACTACAGAAACAAAAGAAACACTTATTATGGGAACAAACGCAGAATTCCCTCCCTATGAGTACCATGAAGGCGATGCTATCGTTGGTATCGATGCTGAAGTAGCAGCAGCTATCGCTGAAAAACTCGGTATGGATTTCAAAATCGAGGATATGGCATTTGATTCAATCATCCCCGCTGTTCAGGCTGGTAAAGTTACAATGGGTATGGCTGGTATGACAGTTACAGAGGAAAGACTTCTTGAGGTTGACTTCACAGACACATACGCTACAGGTGTTCAGGTAGTTATCGTTAAAGAAGGTTCAGCTATAACATCAGTTGATACATTATTTGAAGGCGGATACACAATCGGTGTTCAGACAGGTACAACAGGCGATCTTTACTCAACATGGGATCTTGAAGACGAAGGTCTTGCAACTGTAGAGCGTTACAACAAAGGTGCTGACGCTGTTCAGGCTCTCGTTACAGATAAGATCGACTGTGTAATCATCGACAACGAGCCCGCTAAAGCATTCGTTGCTGAAAACGAAGGTCTTGCTATCCTTGACACAGAGTATGCTGTAGAAGACTACGCTATCTGCATGGCTAAAGAAAACCCTCTTTATGATGACGTAAATAACGCATTAAAAGAGCTTATCGCTGACGGTACAGTTCAGGCTATCGTTGACAAATACATCAACGCAAACTAATTCTATCCAACAAAAACTTATCAGCAGGGGCGGTAGTAACTGCCCCTGTTATTTTACTTAATAGGGAAAGGAGGAAATAATTATGACTGAATGGTTTGCTGACTTAAAGGCCGATTTTATCAAAAACTTTATTACAGATAACAGATGGCATTATCTTACAGACGGTCTTAAGGTAACACTTATTGTTACTCTTCTTTCAACATTGGTTGGTATAGCTATCGGTGTTGTTATAGCAATGATTCGTTCAACACACGATAAAAACATAGACCGTATGCGTAAAGGTGCACCTTACTATCTTCTTAAATTAGGTAACGCTCTTTGCAAGGTTTACCTTACCGTTATAAGAGGAACACCTGTTGTTATCCAGTTAATGATTATTTTCTATGTAATCCTTGCTTCATCAAATAATAAGATACTTACAGCAGTCCTTGCCTTTGGTATCAACTCCGGTGCTTATGTTGCCGAAATCATCCGAAGCGGTATCATGTCTATCGACCAGGGACAGTTTGAAGCAGGACGCAGCCTTGGCTTTAACTATGTGCAGACCATGAGATACATAATTATTCCCCAGGCATTCAAAACCGTTTTACCTACGCTTGCAAATGAATTTATAGTACTTTTAAAAGAAACTTCTGTTTCCGGCTACGTTGCTTTGCAGGACCTTACAAAGGGCGGCGATATCATCAGAGGAAGAACTTTCTCCGCTTTTATGCCCCTCATAGCAGTAGCACTTATTTACCTTGTACTTGTAATGTTCTTTACTTACCTTGTAGGCAAGCTTGAAAGGAGGCTGAGAAACAGTGACCACTAATGAGATACTCATAAATGCCGAAGGCGTTGAAAAGGATTTCGGTGTTGTTAAAGCTCTTGATGGCATTGACCTTTCTATTAAAAAAGGAGAGGTAGTTGTTATAATCGGTCCCTCCGGCTCAGGTAAATCAACTTTTTTAAGGTGCCTTAACCTGCTTGAGTTGCCCACAGGCGGAAAAATACTTTTTGAAGGACACGACCTTACAGACCCCAACGTAGATATAAACAAGCATCGTCAGAAAATGGGTATGGTTTTCCAGCACTTTAACCTTTTCCCCCATATGACTATACTTAAAAATATGACTATTGCCCCTATGAAGCTTAAAGGTATGAGCAAGGAAGATGCAGAAGCACTTGCAATGGGCCTTCTTAAAACAGTAGGCCTTGAGGACAGGGCAAACGCTTATCCCAGCCAGCTTTCAGGCGGACAGAAGCAGAGGGTAGCTATCGTCCGTGCGCTTTGTATGCAGCCCAATGTTATGCTTTTTGACGAGCCTACAAGTGCCCTTGACCCTGAGATGGTAGGAGAGGTACTTGAGGTTATGAAATCCCTCGCAAAAGAAGGTATGACGATGGTTGTTGTTACCCATGAAATGGGCTTCGCAAAAGAGGTTGCATCAAGGGTCATATTTATGGCTGACGGAAAGATCGTTGAAGAGGGTGCACCCGAAGAGATCTTCTCAGACCCTAAAAACGAAAGAACAAAACAGTTTCTTAACAGTATTTTATAATACCTTAATACCCTGCTATTGCAGGGTATTTTGAAATATGGTAAAATATAAATAGAAAGATAATAAATATACATTCATATAAATAAAACCGGAGGGGGTAACAAGTATGAAAAACTACGTTATTACCATTTCAAGAGGCTACGGCAGCGGCGGAAAAACCATAGGAAAAATGCTTGCCAGCGAACTTAACATCCCTTACTATGACAATGAGATCCTTTCTCTTGCATCTGAGGCAAGCGGAATAAACGAAGGTCTTTTTGCTCAGAATGACGAAAAGCTTAAAGGTATTTCATTATTAAAAACTATCATTAGCAAAGGACATTTCAACAGCAGCAATACTGAAATTACAAAAAATTTCACATCACCTGAAAATATTTTCAAATTCCAGGCTAAGGTTATAAAGGAACTTGCCGAAAAAGAAAGCTTTGTTATAATAGGCCGTGCTGCAGATTACATCCTTAAAGATTATGACAACGTAATTTCCGTAAACATACAGGCTCCTTTTGAAACATGTGTTAAAGCCGTTATGGATCGCTACAATGTAGATGACAAAGAAGCCCAGAGGATAATCTGCAAAACCGACCGCGAAAGAGCAGAGTATTATGAATACCATACAGGCAACGCATGGAATGACGAGCTTAATTATGACTTAAGCTTAAACACAGCACGTATAAGCTGGGAAAAATGCGTTGAGCTCATCAAAGATTTCATAAAAATAAAATTCGAAGAATGATAAATCAAAAGTCCGCAAAAGCGGACTTTTTTTATACCTTTTTGTCGATATATTTATATTTATAATATATCCGTTTGTGTTATAATTATTCTGAAGATATTAAAAAGGGAGGGATAGAGAATGAATACCGATCCTGATGAAAATAAAATAATTTATATACCCGTTACAAACATTCTTCCAAGCCCTTATCAGCCCAGAACAACTTTTGATATGACATCATTAAGGGAGCTTGCCCAGTCCATAAAAAACTACGGGATACTTAACCCCGTTACTGTAAGAATAATAAACGGACGTACATACGAGCTTGTAAGCGGAGAAAGAAGATGGAGGGCAGCAAAGCTTGCCGGCCTTGAAAGTATACCTGCAATAACCGTTAACGTAACCGATAACGATGCAGCAATAATAGCCCTTGTAGAAAATTTGCAAAGACAGGACCTTAACTTTTTTGAAGAGGCAGAGGGCTACAATAATATAATGGAAGATTATAACATAACACAGGAAGAGCTTGCTATAAAGGTAGGCAAAAGCCAGTCCGCAATATCCAACAAGCTTCGCCTTTTGCGCCTTCCTGACAGCATAAGAAAGCTGATACTTGAAAACGAGCTTACCGAACGCCATGCAAGGGCTTTTCTTAAAATACCCTCAAAATCTGTTATGGAAGAGGTCGTGCATAAAACAATAAACGAATCCCTTAGCGTAAAAAAAACCGAACAGCTTATAGATAATACCCTTGAGGAACTAAGGGAAGCCGGAGCAGAAACAACTATCCGCAAAAAGTTCGGTGATGTGCGTATAATAAACAATACCGTTAAAAAGGCTGTTGAGCTGATGAAAAAAAGCGGCGTTGAGGCTGATTATGACGTTGAACAGACAGATGAATGCTTTAAAATAATCGTTACAATACCGTATAAATGAGGAGATAAAAATGGTTCACGGAAAATGGATTTTTTATACAGATGAGCTTGATGACGTAAAAGCCGTGCTTTCCAAAGTTTATGATGAGGAGATCGTATTTACAGATGAAGACATCTACGGCTTCAATATAGTTGTTTATGAAAACGAAACTCCCGTTTGCTGCGGAAGACTAAACTTTAGTAACGAAAAGTTTTCCATAGGAAGGCTTTGCACCATACCTGAAAAAAGAGGTATGGCTTTTGCAGACCTTGCCCTTCGTATGATCGTAAGAAAGGCCTTTGATATGGGTGCACAAAATATAAGCGTAAAAACACCTTCTGATGCCTCCTCTTACTTTGAAAGACTTGGTTTTAAGGAAACAGAAAGAACAGAAACAGAAGTAGTTATGACTAAATTTGAAGATGTTGGCGGATGCTGTAAAAATTAATTTTTTATGCTATAGACTACTTATTTTTATTGTGATAAACTTTACTTATACTACTATATCAGGGGGCATTTTTAATGAAAAAAATAATTTCCGCCGCACTCGTTCTGGCTTTTTCTCTATCGGCTTTTACACCTGCCCTTGCCGCTTCATTACAGGCAGAAAGTTCAGCTGGTATCTTATATAAAAACGATATTTTTGCAGGCAAAGGTATTGATGAAAACGGTGATCCTGTATTCGACCTTGATTCTAAAGCAACAAGACAGGAAGCAACTACTCTTCTTGTGACCCTTATGGGAAAAGCAGAGGAGGCAAAGGCAACACCTGTTGATATTCCTTTTAAAGACGTTTCCGACTGGGCAAAGCCCTTTGTAAGCTATGCCTATAACAACGGTATCGTTGCAGGAATGGGTGAAAATATCTTTGGTGCTGATGAAGAGATCAATAAAAACCAGTTTATAACAATGGTGCTTTGTGCCCTTGGTTATGAAGCAAACACAGATTTCTTATGGAATCAATCACAGTATCTTGCAAGAGATATACGCCTTATTGATGAAATAAAAGTTGAGCAGTTTTCAAGAGAAAACATTGTCCTTTTATCTCACAGAGCACTTTATACAAAAATAAAGGGCAGTGATAAAACACTGGCAGAAAGTCTTGGTATCGTATTAGACGATGATAGCTATGAAACAAGTGATGAGCTTATGGCAGTTATCAAAGCTCGCTACGGTTTTGATATAGAGTTTGAAAAACCAGTGACTGACGAAGCTACAAAATTCTTTATTCTTGATACTTTTTATAAATATTGTAGCCAAACAGTACCTGATCCTTTAATGAAAGATCTTGCTTTATACAGAAAAACACTTATGTTCACTATCGGTGGCAAGGCATCTCTTGGCAGTAGTATACTCAAAATACCTGTAAGTACATATAAGATGAAATACTCTACAGAACAAAAGAAAACGGCACTTTCTATAGCTGAATCCGTGCCTGACCTTATCGGTGAATTCTTTGTAACTAAATACTGGAGAGATATACCCGAAAATATAAAAGATGATGAATTTGAAAAAATTCTTTCTGAGCTTGTTTTAATGTATGATGTTGAATATAAAGATGGTTCTTTAAATATAGGAACAAACCATAGCCACAGAGCAATGGATGGATATTACACCGGTGCAAGTTCAAAGGATATAATAAAAGTTAAGCAAAAGCTCGAACAGGTATACGAAATACTTTGCAATACTTATGAGCTTGACGCAGAAGAAAAGCATCTTATAGACCCCTATGGCTATAGAAAATACAGATGATCAGAGGATATTAAAATGAGTTTTACACCCGAATATATACTGCTTCTTGTTGTTATTTTCGTAGTATGCTTCGGCATAACATACAAGGTAGTAAAAAAGAAAAACAAAAAATAAAAACCAGACCGGCTTTTCTTACTGAAAAGCCGGTTTTTGATAATGAAAAGAAGTGATACTGTAATGAATAAACCATTTAGCTCAAACTTTCTTAAAATAATAGCCATAATATCTATGACCATAGACCATATAGGCGTTACCCTTATATATCCCGCTTTTATAGATGAATGTATGGTAAGCGGTATTGATCTTCCGGGAGATATGATGCCTTTTGAAGCTAAAAAGCTTTATTACCTTTATATAGCAACAAGGCTAATCGGCCGTATTGCCTTTCCTATATTTGCTTTTATGATAGCAGAAGGTGCATTTAAAACGTCAGATATAAAAAAATATCTTTCAAGGCTTTTACTGTTTGCTTTCCTTTCCGAAATACCCTACGATCTTGCAACAAACGGACGCATTTTTGATATAGGAAGCCAGAATATATTCTGGACACTTTCAGCAGGTCTTGCTGTTATAATGTTTATAAAAAATAGAACAGAAATGAACAGATCAAGAACTGTGTTCTTAACTGTAGTTTTATGTACGGTTTCGGTTTTCCTCTCCTTCAGCATAGGTGGAATACTTCTTATCGTATCCATGTATATTTTCAGATATGACAGAAAAAGGCTTGTACCGTCAGTTTTAATAACAACTCTCCTTATGACCCTTACTTCTTCGTATCTGCAATTATTTTCCCTTGCGGCTTATCCTCTTTTCTGTCTGTATAACGGCAAGCGAGGGAAGGGAAACAAATTTTTATTCTATGCCTATTATCCTATACATCTTTTAATACTATATTTTATCGCATAAAAAATGAGCCTGTCCATAAAAACTACACCCTAACAAGAAAACAAAAATTCTGGAAATGCTGATTTTTGCATCTTCTTCCTCAGTTCCCCTTGACGGCCTAAGTCAAAGGACGCCTGCGGGAAACTTCGTTGAATATGCACAAAATCATCTATTTCAGCTCTTTGTATTTTCTTATTAGGGTGTAGCTAAATGAACAGGCTCTTCATTTTATAAAGGTTTTTTTGAAATATTAGACCCTTTTCTCGGATAAACAGAGGATGTCTGTTTAACTTTTTTAATAACAACAAGGTTATGTTTAAGGTCAGAATAGGGGATAGATATATCCTTTATTTCAACAAGCTCTCCACCTAAAGTGACGATAGCTTTTTTTGCCTCATCAACCTCGTTAAAAGCATTCGGCCCTTTAAGTGCAATAAGATGACCTCCAACCTTAACAAAGGGCAGGCAGTATTCGCAAAGCACATTAAGGGAAGCAACCGCACGGGAAAAACAGTAATCAAAGCTTTCTCTTTTATCAGCTTTTCTTGATAATTCCTCCGCCCTTGCATGGATACACTCAATATCGTTTAGTTTAAGCTTATCACAAACAGCCTTAAGGAAGTTGACCCTTTTATTAAGAGAGTCCACAAGAGTCATTTTAATATCCGGCCTTACTATCTTAACAGGAAGACCGGGAAAGCCCGCACCTGTTCCTATATCAAGGGCTGTTGCATTTTCCTCTATATCCATTGCCTTAAGGGCTGATACGCTGTCCGCAAAATG
This sequence comes from Lachnospiraceae bacterium, assembly GCA_015057875.1. Classification (GTDB taxonomy): domain Bacteria; phylum Bacillota; class Clostridia; order Lachnospirales; family Anaerotignaceae; genus SIG274. The sequence goes on from SVDG01000005.1 coordinate 14,521, forward strand.
CTTTATTACTATTTCCTCTTCATCAGTAATGGCTGTAAGGTTCATTACCTCGTTCCATTTTCGTAAAAGTCGGCTGTATTCCATAAAGTTATGGCATATTTCTTCATTTACTTCTATATTCATCTCATTCAAAGATGCCTTCAAAAGCTCTTTTGCCTCCATTTTTCAGCCTCCTTTTATCTTATTATCATAAAAAACGGTTTTTTGCTGTCCTTTACAACTATTCCATTGGGCCTTACTATTATCAAAGGCTCACGACATTTTATAAAAGGTCCTTTTTTAACATTCAGCTTTACGTTTTTATATAAAAATTTATTTTTACCTATATTTCTGTTTTTTTCCATTATTACCTCTTTAACTGTTCAAGATGTATCAGAAGTGCGGTTATATCCGCAGGAGATACACCCGTTATCCTTGCAGCCTGACCTATTGAGCGGGGACGGATGGCATCAAGCTTCTGTTTAGCTTCAATGCGTAAATTTGTAAGGGCAGTATAATCAATATCCTCGGGAAGAAGCTTGTTTTCAAGCTTTTTGAACTGCTCCACCTGATTCATCTGCTGCTTTATATAACCCTCATATTTTACCATTATATTTACCTGCTCTGTTACGTTTTTAGGCAATTCAGGTCTTTCGGGATCTATTTCAGCTATTTTATAGTAATCAAGCTCCGGTCTTTTAACAAGCTCTGATAATTTCATACCTGATTTAAGGGGAGTGCTTCCATATTTTTCAAGCATAGCCTGAACAGCAGGGGTAGGGCCTACGTTTATTGATTTTATACGTTCTATCTCTGCCTCTGTATCCGCTATCTTTTTAAGAAGTTTATCATATCTTTCATCACTTACAAGACCAACCTCGTGTCCTTTAGGCATAAGGCGGATATCTGCATTATCCTGTCTTAAAAGAAGGCGGTATTCCGCACGTGATGTCATCATACGGTAAGGCTCCTTGCTGCCTTTTGTAACAAGGTCATCAATAAGCACACCTATATATCCGTCAGAGCGGTCTAAAATAAGAGGCTCTTTTTCCTGTATATACCTTACAGCATTTATACCTGCTATAATACCCTGTGCAGCAGCCTCTTCGTATCCGCTTGACCCGTTAAACTGGCCGGCACTGAAGAGACCTTTTATATTTTTGAACTCAAGGCTTAGTTTAAGCTGTGTAGCATCTATACAGTCATACTCTATAGCATATGCTGTTCTCATTATTTCACAATTTTCAAGACCAATAACAGAGCGGTACATTTTTATCTGTACTTCTTCAGGTAAGGATGAGCTCATACCCTGAACATAAAGCTCGTTTGTAAACTCTCCCTCCGGCTCTATAAAAAGCTGGTGGCGGGGTTTATCTGAAAAACGCACTACCTTATCCTCGATAGAAGGGCAGTATCTTGGACCTGTACCCTCAATAACACCTGCATAAAGAGGTGAGCGGTGAAGATTGGCACGGATTATTTCATGAGTTTCCCCTGTTGTGTATGTAAGGTAGCAGGGGATCTGCTCCCTTGCAATATCTTCAGCATTATCATCAAAGGAAAAAGGCACGATCTCTTCATCTCCATACTGGGGTGCCATTTTTGAAAAATCTACACTTCTTTTATCTATACGGGCAGGTGTACCTGTTTTAAAACGAAGTATCCTTATACCAAGCTGCTCAAGACTTTTTGTAAGCTCGTTTGCAGCTTTAAGTCCGTTAGGGCCGCAGTATTCAATGGTCTCACCATGAAGACAGCGGGCTTTCATATAAGTTCCCATAGCAAGAATAACCGTTTTTGCTCTGAAAACAGCACCTGCGGCAGTTACAACACCTGTTACCGTATTATTTTCTGTAAGCAGTTCAACTACCTCTGCCTGTCTTACCTTAAGGTTAGGTGTTCTTTCAAGGGTATGCTTCATTTCCTCACTGTAGCGATTTTTGTCCGCCTGTGCGCGAAGTGAATAAACAGCAGGGCCTTTGCCTGTGTTCAGCATTTTTATCTGTAAATATGTTTTATCAATATTTTTACCCATTTCTCCGCCAAGAGCATCTATCTCGCGAACAAGATGTCCTTTACTGCTTCCTCCTATAGAAGGGTTGCAGGGTAACATACCGATGCTGTCAAGATTTATGGCAAAAATTATTGTTTTATAACCAAGACGTGCTGAGGCAAGGGCGGCCTCACAGCCGGCGTGTCCTCCGCCTACTACTACAACATCTACATTATCTGCTTCATATCTTGTCATGACTTATCATCTCCGATTAAAACCTTGGAGCTCTGCTCCAAACCTCGCCTCTGGTCAGTGATTTTTCCACTCCGTGTCAAAACAGCTACGCCGCCGCATTTATCTTTGCGGTCACTACTTTAAAAAGGCTTGACCTAAACCTTAATTTGCAAAACTTCGTTTTGCATAGTTTTATTTATTATTTTCCCAAACAGAATTTAGAGAATATTTTATCGATTATATCCTCATCAACACTTTCGCCTATAATTTCTCCAAGATATTCATAGGCCTGTTTAAGATCAAGGGATACAAAATCCTCGGGTATACGGTTATCTATAGCAACTACCGCATTATTTATGCTTTCGAGAGTATTATACAATAAATTCTTATGGCGTACATTATTTATTAACGTTTCTCCGCCAAAATTTATATCTCCGCCAAGGAACATTTCCTTTATCCTGTTAAGAAGCATATTTATGCCTTCTCCTTTTTTAACAGAAACAAAAAGGCAGTTTTCCTCGCCAACTATATTTTTAACATAATCAGTATCGGTATCTATTCCCTTATCTGTTTTATTAAAAAGAGCAATTATCTTTTTATCCTTAACAAATTCAAGTATTTCCTTATCCTCTTTAGTAAGAGCCTCTGATGCATCTGTTATAAAAATGCAAAGGTCAGCATTTTCAGCAGATGCTTTTGATTTATCAACACCTATTTTTTCTACTATATCTCCTGTTTCTCTTATACCTGCCGTATCAATAAGCTTAACAGGTATGCCATCAAGATTTATAAATTCTTCAACTGTATCACGGGTAGTTCCTGCAATATCTGTTACTATTGCTCTTTCCTCATCAAGAAGATAATTTAAAAGAGATGATTTACCGCTGTTGGGTTTGCCGATAATTGCTGTACTTATACCTTCTTTTATTATTTTTCCTCTTTCGCTTGTTTCAAGGAGAGCTTCAAGCTTATTAATAAACCTCTTGCAATCCTCACCAAGGTCAAAATAGGTTATCTCTTCAATATCGTGCTCAGGATAATCAATAGCTGCTTCAACTGTAGCAATAGAAGAAAGGATATCATCCCTTAAAGCAGATATTTCTTCTTTAAGTCTTCCTGAAAGCTGATCAACAGCTGCCTTTCTTGCCGCATCTGTTTTGGCTTCAATAATATCCATAACAGCCTCTGCCTGTGTAAGGTCTATCCTTCCGTTAAGGAAAGCACGTTTTGTAAACTCACCCGGTTCAGCAAGTCTTGCACCTTTTTTAATAACAAGAGAAAGTACGGAAGATGTAACTCCATTTCCGCCGTGACAGTTTATTTCCACTATATCTTCTTTTGTATAAGTTGAAGGAGCTCTCATTACGGTAACTATTGCTTCATCTATTATTTCTTCGCCATCTGTAATATCACCATAGGTCACAGTATGGCTTTTTTTATCGGTAAGCTTAACACCTGTTCTGCTTTTAAATATTTCATCAGCTTTTTCTATACATCCCTTACCGCTTAAACGAACTATTCCTATACCTCCGTTTCCGGGAGGGGTGGATATTGCCGCTATAATATCATCAAGAATAATAAGGCTCATTTTATTTTCCTCCAAAAAAACCCGATAGATCTTTAAGATTTACCGGGTTTCAAGTACTTTATTCAAGACCTTTCACCGAGGTCTTATTAAACTTATCTGTCAGTATTACGTCCGACAGGTGCAATAACTACATTTCTGAAAGGCTCTTCACCCTCTGAGAAAGTTGTAACATATTTATTGCTCTGTAATGAAGAATGGATAATTCTTCTTTCATAAGGATTCATAGGCTCAAGAACTACTTTTTTGCCTGTTATCTTAACCTTTTTAGCTAAGTTATAAGCTAATGATTCAAGAGTTTCCTTTCTTCTCTGGCGATAGTTTTCAGTATCCATAGAGATGTTGATATAAGGAGCATTACCTTTATTTACAACAAGATTTACAAGATACTGTAATGAATCAAGAGTCTGTCCTCTCTTACCGATAAGAATACCCATATCATCGCCTTTAAGATCTATTAAAAGCTGTTTTTCCTTAAGAGTTGTTTCAACCTTAACTATAACACCCATAGCAAGGAAAACTTCTCTTAAGAAATCCTTTGCAATACGCTCAGGATCATGTTTTCTTTTCACTCTTACAACGGCATTTTTACCGCCGAACATTCCTAAAAAACCTTTTGAACCTTCATCTATAACTGTTATATCAGCCTCGTCCATGCTGATGTTAAGCTCTTTAAGTGCTTCTAAAACAGCCTCGTCAACGGTTTTAGCCATTTTCTCGACTTCGAACAATTAAAAAACCTCCCTAAATTACTTTGTTTTTATATCGATAATATCTTTATTATCGCCTGAAACTTTGATCTCACCAAATTTTTTATCGAATATTTTATTTAATATAACACTTGTAATCATCTGGATAACGTTACCGATAGTCCAGTAAAGACCAAGGGCCGCAGGCATTGAAAGACAGATGAAAGCCATAAAGAAGGGCATTATCATCATCATTGTATTCATTGAACCGTTTATTGAATCAGCAGTTTTATTCTGACCTGTTTCCTGTGATTTTTTCTGTCTGTCAGTCTGAACTTTTGTTGAAAGCCATGTTGTTAAACCTGCAAGGATAGGAAGAATTATACCGGGGAACTTCCATCCTGAGTTATTTACAAGGCTTATGCCGCAGAAATACTCAATAGCATTCTTTGTTCCTGAAAGGGGCTCAAGTAAAGCTGAAATTTCTGCACCTGCATTTGTAAGGATGTTTGTCCAGTCAGCTTTTGTAAGCACGTTAACAAGACCAAACATATCTGACTCAACCGCAAGGTCCATGCTCATGCTATGAGCAAGAGCGATAGGTTTAAGTAACTCAACTCTTTCAGCTACAGGGATAGCCATAAAGATCTCTGTAATTTCATTATAAAGTACATTGATTACATCAACATAATTGAAAGCCTGCTGGAAGATGTAGAACATAGCATAAAGGATAGGAAGCTGGATAAGCATAGGTAAGCAGCCGCCTAACATACTTACGCCATTATCCTTCTGTAATTTCTGGATCTCATAAGCCATTTTCTGCTGGCTCTGAGGGTCATTTTTACCTTTATATTTGTTCTGGATCTTTGTCATCTCAGGCTGGATTTTCTGCATCATATATGTAGATTTATGAGATTTTACCATGAGAGGTACAAGACAAGCTCTTACAATAACAGTGAAAATAATAATTGTAACAGCTAAAGAAGCTACGGGAGTTATCCCATAAACGATATTGAATAAAAGATTAAAAATAGCACCAAGAAGTCTTGCAAAAGGTCCTACAATAAAACCGGGACTTCCTGCGGCAAGAAGGAACTCTTCTCCAACTATACCGGCTGTACCAAAAACAGAAGCTAACACTTTTTTTCCTCCTCAAGAAAATTCATTACTTTTACGGAACAGGATCGTATCCTCCCTTATGTAAAGGGTGACACCTGAGGATACGCCTTAGCGCAAGATAACCACCTTTTATCGCGCCATATTTTGTAACAGCCTCAAGCGCATACTGACTGCATGTAGGCATAAACCTGCAACAAGGCTGTTTATAAGGTGATATACAATTACGATAGAATTTGATAAGTAAAATAAATAATTTCTTCATCATTAGGCATCACATCATAATATTATGTTTTTTCAATAAGTGCTTTAAAGATGCATTTATTTCAGCATAAGCCGCATCCTTAGCGTTTACCCGGGCAATAACTACTATATCATATCCGGATTTTATTTCATTTTCAGTCAGACGATAGCTTTCTTTTATAAGCCTTGTCACCCTGCTTCTGACAACGCTTTTTCCGACCTTTTTACTTACAGAAATACCCAATCTGTTTGTATCAGCATTTTTGGAATTTTTTATAACATACATAACAAGATGTCTGTTTGCAAGGGATTTTCCTCTGTTATAAACATATCTGAACTGATAATTCTTTTGCAGCGAACGGGTAAAAATCATATAGATTCCCCCTTTACAGAAAATAAAGTTTTTAAACTCATCATTATAAAGTAAAAGGCCACATCAAGCGGCCCTATAATACCCTATTATTATGCAGATAATACTTTTCTTCCTTTTCTTCTTCTTGCTGCTAAAACTTTTCTGCCGTTAGCTGTAGCCATTCTTTTTCTGAAGCCGTGAACTTTGCTTCTCTGTCTTTTTTTAGGCTGGAATGTCATTTTCATGGTTTACGCACCTCCTTCGATTCTACCAAATACTTCTTCCTCCACAGGAAGACACAGTATCAATTATATTAGATAAAAACCTCTTCGTCAAGAAAATTTATCGCATAAAATTTAGTAATTTCAATGGTTTTGCTAAAAAATGAAGGTAAAATTGAAGATATTGTATCACCTTAAAATCAAAACCACAACATAGGGTATTAAAGGAATAAAATTTTATTTTTTATACATTTCTTTACACGATTTAAAATATTGATAAAGTACGGTAATTTTGCTATATTATTGTTATGAGTTACCAACAGTTTTAACAAGTTATCCACATATTTTTCCACATATTTGTTATTAAGTTGAGGTTTTTTCATAAAAACCACAGTATTTCAACGTTATTTATATGGATAACTTTTACACACACCTGTGTATAACTTTTATGTTAAATTTCAATATATCAGCATCGGAGGTTTTTTAATGGAACAGATCAAAAATTATTGGGACCAGGCTATGCTCATCGTTCAGAAAGAAGTTGATATGATGAGTCAGGTTGCTTTTAAAACTTTTATAGAGCCTGTTAAACCTTATTCTATTGAAGGTAATAATCTTACACTTCTTTCACCTGATACATTTATGAGAGATATGATAATGAAAAAATATTATTCTCTCATTAAAAATTCGCTTTTTGCAGTTTCAGGTATAGAATACAACATAACTATAATATGTAAGGGTGAAAATGTAAGATCACAGAGTCTTTTAAATCCAAATAACGATAAATTCAATCCCCGTTATGTTTTCAGCTCCTTCGTTGTAGGCAACAGCAACCGTATGGCTCACGCTGCCTCCCTTGCAGTAGCTGAATCACCCGGAAAAACATATAACCCTCTTTTCCTTTACGGAAACGTAGGTCTTGGAAAAACTCACCTTATGCATTCAATAGCTCATTATGTTCTTGAAAAAAATCCCGAAGCAAACGTAGTTTATGCTTCATGTGAAAAATTTACAAACGAGCTTATCAACGCTATCAAGGATGATAAAAACCAGGAATTCAGAAATAAATACAGAAATGTGGATGTTCTGCTTATAGACGATATTCAGTTTATTGCTCAGAAAGAAAGAACACAGGAGGAATTTTTCCATACCTTCAATGCTCTTTATGAAAATAATAAGCAGATAATTATTTCATCAGACCGTCCCCCCAAGGAGATAACTCCGCTTGAGGACAGATTAAGAAGCAGATTTGAATGCGGACTTATTGCTGATATACAGTCTCCTGATTTTGAAACAAGAATAGCTATTTTAAGGAAGAAAGCTGATTCAGAGGGTATTTCAGTTCCCGGAGATGTTATGGAATACATAGCAAATATGATAACTTCCAATATAAGAGAGCTTGAGGGTGCTTTAACAAGGGTCATTGCATATTCATCTCTTGTAAATAACAAGGAAATAAACCTTACTATTGCAGAACAGGCACTTAAAAACGTATTCAACAATAAAACTGTTGTAAACATAACACCCGACAGGATAATAGACATAGTAGGAAGCTACTATAACGTTAAGGCTGAGGAAATAAAAGGTAAGAAAAGACCTAAAAATATCGCATTCCCCAGAATGGTATCAATGTATCTTACAAGAAAAATGCTTGATATGTCACTTCCCAAGGTAGGAGAGCATTTCGGAGGAAAAGACCATACAACAGTTATAAATGCCTGCAACAGGATAGGTGAAGAGCTTGATAGGAACCCCGAATTTTCAAAAACAATAATCGAGCTTGAAAAACGTATAAGAGGTAATTAAAAAAAGCTGTGGATTATCTGTGGATTCAGCTGTAAAGAAAATGTTGATAAATTTTTACAGGATATACTATATGTTGATAATGTTGATAACAAAAAAGTTTTTAAAATTTTTCCAACAAAGTTATCAAGAAGTTCTTTCATTGATTTTAAAGGCTTTGAAGCACTTTTCAACAAATCCACAGCCACTACTATTACTATGACTAAAAATAATTTAAAAAATATATTATAAAGCCCACAGAAGGAGTTGTTCACACTTATGAAATTAACATGCTCAAGAGATCTTCTTTTAAATAGCATAAATGTTGTATCAAAGGCAGTATCATCAAGAACTACACTTCCTATCCTTGAATGTATACTTCTTAGCGCTGATGAAAGAGGTCTTGTGCTTACGGCAAACGACCTTGAGATAGGGATCGAAGCATCACCCATTGAAGCTGATATTGAAAGAGAAGGTAAGGTTGCCCTTGAAGCAAGGATATTCAGTGAGATAATAAAAAGAGTAAACGGTGTTGATGTAACAATTGATACAGATAATGATTTCATTACAGTTATTTCTTCAGGTAATTCTGAGTTCAAGGTAATGGGAAGAGACGGTGCAGATTTCCCTGCTATGCCTAAAATCGAAAGAAAAGATAAACAGACTATCCTTCAGAAGGATCTCAGGGATATGATAAGAGAAACTATCTTCTCTGTTGCCCAGGACGATTCAAAGCCCGTGCTTACAGGAGAGCTTATCGAAATAAATAATGGAGTTATGGATATGGTTTCTGTTGACGGATATCGTATCTCTTACAAAAAAGCAAACCTTTTAAGCTCATCAGGAGAAGAAGAAGCTATCGTTCCTGCAAAAACTCTTAATGAGATAAGCAAAATTTTATCTGCAGATGATGATGAAGAAGCAGATATCTATTTTACAGATAAGCATGCACTTTTTGATATAAGCGGAAATATAGTTGTTTCAAGACTTATTGACGGAGATTATATCAAATACGAGCAGAGCTTTACTGAAGAATATAAAACAAGGATAGATTGTGATAGAAACGAAATGATATCATGTCTTGAAAGAGCATCTCTCCTTTCAAGAGAAACAAGAAAAACTCCTGTTGTGCTTGATATCAAATCAGATAATATAAGTATCACATCAAATACAGATATCGGAACATCACATGAGGAGCTTGATTGTGCTTTTACAGGTGATAATTTAAGGATAGCATTTAACCCCAGATATCTTATTGAAGCATTAAAAGCTATAAGTGATGATGTTGTTTCTTTAAGATTTACAACACATTTAAGCCCTTGTATCATAAAGGGTGTTGATGAAAGTAACTATAAATATCTTATTCTTCCCTTAAGGATGTGAAAAAATGGAAAAAGTAACTATTAAAACAGAATTCATAAAGCTTGGTCAGGTCATAAAGCTTGCTTCTCTTGTAGGCCAGGGCAGTGATGTTAAAATACTTATTGCAGAAGGTCTTGTTAAAGTAAACGGAGAAGTTGCTACACAAAGGGGTAAAAAGATTTATCCCGGAGATGTTGTTGAAGTTGAGGATATGGGAAGTGTAATGGTGGAAGGAATCTGATTATGTTAGTTAAATCAGTTTCGGTACAAGGCTTTAGAAATCTTATAGATGATACTATCTTTTTTGGTGATGGTATAAATATTTTATGCGGTGATAACGCCCAGGGTAAAACAAATATTCTTGAGGCCATATATTTCTGTTCAATGGGAAGGAGCCATCGCATAAGACAGGATAGCCGTCTTATAAATTTTGATTCCAAAGAGGCTCATATAAGAGTTTTTACGGAAAAGGAAAGAATGACTGACAGGATAGATGTTCACATAAGGAAGGATGAAAAAAAGGGTATTGCCGTAAACGGTATACCGATAAAGCGTTTAAATGAGCTTCTAGGAACATTTTACACGGTTATTTTTTCACCTGAGGATCTTAGTCTTATAAAAAATGCACCTTCAGAAAGAAGACGCTTTATAGATATGGAGCTTTGTCAGCTCAGTAATATTTATTATTATAACCTTCAGCAATATTACAAGGTCCTTAAGCAGCGTAACAATCTTCTTAAAAGGCTTGTAAAAGAGCCATCTCTCAAGGATACTGTTTTTGTATGGGACAGCCAGCTTGCAGATTTTGGCAGGCGTATAATAGAAGAAAGACAAAGGTTCTGTATGAAGCTTGAAGACTATTCTTCAAAAAATCATAGTCTTATAACAGGTGGTAAAGAAATTCTTAAAATAGAATATAAACCTAACTGTGAAAGTAAAAATTTTGAAGAAAAGCTTACAAGTTCTCTTGAAAGAGATATATTTACAGGCTCAACAAATTATGGCCCACATAAGGATGATATGAGCTTTTTTGTAAATGGGTCTGATGTAAGGATATTTGGTTCACAGGGACAGCAAAGGACAGCTGCTCTTTCTATGAAGCTTGCTGAAATAGATATAATAAAAGCTGAAACAGGTGAGGTACCTGTTATGCTTTTAGATGATGTTTTAAGCGAGCTTGATGAAAAAAGGCAGAACTTTTTACTTGATATGACAAATGAGATCCAGTCAATAATAACCTGTACGGGAATAGAGGATTCCATTAAAAAATATACAGGAAATGCTAAGCTAATGAGCGTAAAATCAGGCATTGTAAAACCCATGTAATTTTAATAAAAAACTTGATAAAATCAATACTTTTTACTCCTTATTATATTGTTAATTTACTAAAAAAATGGTATAATAAGGAGTAATTTATTTATGCTTGGAATATTGAAAAACCGATGATTTTTTATGGGTTTTATTTTTAAGGAGAGAAAAAAATGTCGGCAGAATATAACGAAAATCAAATACAGGTCCTTGAGGGTCTTGAGGCCGTAAGAAAGCGCCCCGGTATGTATATCGGAACAACTTCTTTAAGGGGTCTTCACCACCTTGTTTATGAGATAGTTGATAACTCCGTTGACGAAGCACTTGCAGGTTTCTGTACGGAAATTGATGTAAATATCAATCCTGATAACTCTATTACAGTTAAGGATAATGGACGAGGTATTCCTGTTGGTATACAGAAGCAGAAGGGTATCCCTGCTGTTCAGGTCGTATTCACAGTTTTACATGCCGGCGGAAAATTCGGCGGTGGAGGATATAAGGTATCAGGAGGTCTTCACGGTGTAGGTGCATCTGTTGTTAATGCTTTAAGTGAATGGCTTGTTGTAAATGTTCACACAGATGGAAAAATTTATGAACAGAGATATTCAAGAGGTAAGGTTTTATGTGATCTTACAGTTGTAGGTGAAACAGAAGAACATGGTACAGTTGTTACCTTTAAGCCCGACCCTGAAATTTTTGAAGAAACTGTTTATGTTTATGATACCCTTTATAAACGCTTAAGAGAAATAGCTTATCTTACAAAAGGTCTTAAGATCAACCTTACAGATAAACGTGATGGTATTGAACAGACAAAAAGCTTCCATTATGAAGGCGGTATAAAGGAATATGTTGAATATATAAATAAAAACAAAACACCTATATACACAGAAGTTTTCTATGCTGAAGGCGAAAAAGATAACGTGCTTGTAGAGGTAAGCTTACAGCATAATGATGGCTTTAACGGAGAGATATATACATTCGTTAACAATATCAATACAATAGACGGCGGAACTCATCTTGAGGGCTTTAAAACTGCTCTTACAAAAACAGTAAATGATTATGCCAGAAAGATGAATCTCTTAAGAGATGCAGATAAAAATCTTTCAGGAGAAGATATAAGAGAGGGTTTAAGTGCCGTTGTTAATATTAAAATACAGGATCCTCAGTTTGAAGGACAGACTAAAACAAAGCTTGGTAACAGCGAAGCAAAAAGTGCTGTTATGAGCGTTGTTAATGAAAAATTCAAATACTTCCTCGAAGAAAATCCTTCAGTTGGTAAAATTATCGTTGAAAAAGGTCTTCTTGCTTCAAGGGTAAGAGAAGCCTCAAGAAAGGCTAAAGACCTTATAAGAAGAAAGAGTGCTCTTGAAACAACAAGGCTTCCCGGTAAGCTTACAGACTGTTCTGATAAAAACCCGGAAAACTGCGAAATTTATATCGTAGAGGGAGATTCTGCTGGTGGTTCTGCCAAAAAGGCAAGAGACCCCAAAACACAGGCTGTTTTACCTTTAAGAGGAAAGATACTTAATGTAGAAAAAGCAAGACTTGACCGCATCCTTGGTAACGAAGAGATAAAAGCTATGATAACAGCTTTTGGTACAGGTATACAGGAAGATTTCAATATTGAAAAACTCCGTTACCACAAAATAGTTATCATGACCGATGCGGACGTTGACGGTGCTCATATCAGAACACTTTTACTTACTTTCTTCTATCGTTTTATGCGTCCTCTTATCGAGGAGGGCAAGGTTTATGCTGCTCAGCCTCCTCTTTACAGGGTAGAAAAAAACAAACAGCATTATTATGTTTATGATGATGCCGAGCTTGAAAAATTATATGATGAGATAGGAAGAACAGGAATAAAGGAAGTACAGCGTTACAAAGGTCTTGGTGAGATGGACTTTGACCAGTTAAGAGATACAACAATGGATGTGCATCACCGTATCCTTAAGAGAGTTGAGCTTAATGACGCTATTGCCGCAGATGCGATTTTCAGCATGCTTATGGGAGATGAGGTAGAACCCAGAAGAGATTTCATAGTTGAAAATGCTCAGTATGTTATGAATCTTGACGTATAATCTGCGCTTAGAAAGGATTTTAAAATGGATCAGTACGATAAAATAGTAAATATAGATATAGAAGAGGAAATGCGTAAGTGCTATATCGACTATGCTATGAGTGTTATAGTTGCGCGTGCCCTTCCTGATGTAAGGGATGGTCTTAAGCCTGTACAGAGAAGGATTCTTTTCTCAATGGGCGAGATGAATCTTGACCCATCAAAGCCTTATAAAAAGAGTGCCCGTATCGTTGGTGATGTTATGGGTAAATATCATCCCCATGGTGATAGCTCTATCTATCAGGCAATGGTACGTCTTGCACAGAACTTCTCTATGCGTTATATGCTCGTAGACGGTCACGGAAACTTTGGCTCTATAGACGGTGACGGTGCTGCTGCATCCCGTTATACAGAGGCAAGGATGAGCCGTATAGCTGTTGAGCTTCTTGCTGATATAGATAAAAACACAGTTGATTTTATACCTAACTATGATGAAAACGAAAAAGAACCTACAGTCCTTCCTTCAAGGATACCAAATCTTCTTATAAACGGCTCTAACGGTATTGCTGTAGGTATGGCAACAAATATACCTCCCCATAACTTAGGCGAGGTTATAGACGGCGTTGTTAAGCTTATAGATGATAAGATAGAGGATAAGGAAACAGATGTTGAGGACCTTCTTGATATCATCAAAGGACCTGACTTCCCTACGGGTGCAAAAATACTTGGCAGAAGCGGTATAAGGGCTGCTTACAGAACAGGCCGCGGCAAGATAGTTATGCGTAGTACCGCTGAAATAGAAACAGCTGATAATGGAAGAGAAAGGATCGTTATATCCGAAATACCTTATCAGGTAAATAAAGCCCGTCTTGTTGAAAAGATAGCTGACCTTGTTAAAGAAAAAAGGATAGAGGGAATAAGTGATCTTTTAGACGAGTCTGCCGGTGATGATATCCGTATTGTTGTGGATATCAAACGTGACGCAAACGCAAACGTTGTTTTGAATCAGCTTTATAAATACAGCTCCTTACAGGAAAGCTTTGGCGTTATAATGCTTGCCCTTGTTGATGGTAAGCCCAAAGTACTTAACCTTAAGGAAATGCTTGATGAGTACCTTAAATTCCAGTTTGAAGTTGTTACAAGACGCACAAAATTTGACCTTGAAAAAGCTGAAAGACGTGCACATATTTTAGAGGGTTATCGTATAGCACTTGATAATATTGATGAAGTTATAAAGATAATCAGAGAGAGCTATGACGATGGCAAAGAAAACTTAATGAAACGTTTTGGTTTCAGTGAAATTCAGGCTCAGTCTATCCTTGATATGCAGCTTAAGCGTTTACAGGGCCTTGAGCATGAAAAGATAGATAATGAGTATAATGAGCTTATGGCTAAGATCAAATATTTCAATGCACTTCTTGCTGATGACAAGCTTCTTTATGGCGTGATCAAAGATGAAATAACAGCAATAGGTACAAAATATGCTGACCCCAGAAGAACAGAGATAATAAATAACCCCGGCGAGATAGATATAGAAGACCTTATTGAGGACGAAATGAGCGTTATAACTCTTACTAACCTTAATTATATCAAACGTCTTCCTCTTGATACCTATAAGAGCCAGAACAGAGGCGGAAGGGGTATAATCGGTATGCAGACAAGAGAAGAAGACTTTGTTAAGGATATCTTCTTAAGCTCTACTCACGATAACCTTATGTTCTTTACATCAAACGGAAGAGTATATAAAACAAAATGCTACGAAATACCCGAGGCAGGAAGAACTGCAAGAGGAACATCCGTAGTAAATATGCTTGAGATAAATAATGGCGAAAAGATAACTTCCATCATTCCTTATACTGATTTCAGCGAAGGTATGAACCTTGTTATGATAACAAAACATGGTGTTATCAAAAAAACTGATATGTCAGGCTATGCAAATATCCGCAGAGGCGGTATCCACGCCATCAACCTTAATGAAGGCGATGAGCTTATAAGTGTATTTATAACAGACGGAACAAAGGATATCTTTATTGCTACTAACCATGGTATGGGTATACGTTTTAATGAAAACGATGCTAGACCTATGGGAAGAACAGCAACAGGCGTAAGAGGTATCAAGCTCAGAGGCGATGACTACGTTGTAGGTGCCCAGATAATAGATGATGAGTGTATGGTACTTAACGTAACAGAAAAAGGTTACGGAAAACGTACAAATGCTGATGAGTTCAAAGTTCAGCTTCGTGGCGGAACAGGTGTTAAAATACAGAATGTAACAGAAAAAACAGGTAAGCTTATCGGTATATCCATCGTTAAAGGTAAGGAAGAGCTTATGCTTATAACAAGCGAGGGCATCATCATAAGGATAAGAACTAATGAGATATCCAACATCGGCAGAGTAAGCCAGGGTGTTAAACTTATGAATCTTACTGAAGGCGTAAATGTTGTAAGCATCGCTAAAATAGATGAAGAATATATCGAAGAAGAAATTGAAGAAGCGAAAGTAACAGAAAATGTTACTGAAGAAGCTGAAATAACTGAAGAATAATTATTTAAAGCCCCTATCCGTTGGAAAAGGGGCTTTATTTATGCTATAATAGCTTTAAGGAGGGGATATTATGGATAAAAAAGATAATAAAGAAATAAAATGCCCCAAATGCGGAGCGATCGAAACAGACAAAACTATGAGAACTATAGCGGCATCAGTAGGCCTTACAAAAAGGGTCGAAAGCTGCTATGTATGTAAAAAATGCGGGTATAAATGGTAAAGACTATGCAAAAGCATAGTCTTTTAAATTCTAAACAAAACTATAAAACTAAAACCACCTGAAAATAACCCTGATATGGTGGGTATTGATAAAAAGATATCTGTTTTGATATAATAAAAGGTAATCTTATTATGGAGGAACGGTATGAGAGAAGTAAGCTGTAAAAAAATAACCGAGGCTGTAAAAAGGCTTTCAATAGAATCCAACTGTTTTTTAAACAGCGATATTTATAATGCTTTAAAAGAAGCAAAAACAAAAGAAACATCACCTGTGGGACAGGAGTTTTTAAGCCAGCTGATCGAAAATGCGGATATAGCAAGAGAAAAGAATATGCCTGTATGTCAGGATACAGGTGTTGCTGTCATATTTATAGAAATGGGACAGGAAGTACATATAACAGACGGATACCTTGCAGATGCCGTAAATGAGGGTGTAAGACAAGGATATATTGAAGGATATCTCCGTAAATCCGTTGTAGGTGATCCTATATTAAGAAAGAATACAAATGATAATACCCCTGCCGTAATTCACTATAATATAGTTGAAGGTGACAGCTTTAAAATAACTGTTGCACCCAAGGGTATAGGTAGTGAAAATATGAGCAAGATCTTTATGCTTAAACCGTCAGACGGTATTGATGGTATTAAAAAAGCGGTGCTTGATACAGTTGAAGAGGCAGGCCCCAACCCGTGTCCTCCTGTGATAGTTGGTGTTGGAATTGGCGGAAACTTTGAAAAATGTGCCCTCATTGCAAAGCAGGCACTTTTAAGGAGCGTAGGAGAAAATAATCCCCTTCCTCATATTGCACAGCTTGAAAAAGAACTTCTTGAAGAAGTAAACAGGCTTGGTATTGGCCCTCAGGGACTGGGAGGAAAAACGACTGCTCTGGCTGTAAATATAGAGGTTTATCCGACACATATAGCGGAATGCCTGTTGCTGTA
>SVDG01000006.1 GCA_015057875.1 Lachnospiraceae bacterium
ATCTCAAGTCCTTCCTTTGAAGTTGAAACAAAAACCTCAAGCCAGTTCATAATTACCTCCTGTAAAGTGTGCATATTTATCTAATTTAATCTTATACCAAAATTACGGCAATATCAATGTTTAAGCACAAAAAAAGCACCCTTAAAAGGGTGCTTCTGACTGCTTATGCAGGATTTTTTGTCTTACAAGGGATCAGCATCTTAAGGAGTCGATACTAACTTCGGTCCCCTTGTAAGTCCTTGGAGAAATAATAAGTTGACTTTGATTTGCTATTATTATATCATCAATATATGTATTTGTAAAATTCATAGTTTTAAACCTAATCATTAAAAATTTTAATACGAGGGATAGTATGGAGCTAAGAAATATAAACACCTTCACAAAGGTAGCGGAGCTTGAAAGCTTCTCCAAGGCGGCGGAGCATTTAGGCTACAGCCAGTCCACCGTTACCATACAGATAAAGCAGCTTGAAACAGAGCTTAACACCAAGCTTTTTGACAGGATGGGTCATAAAATAATGCTTACAAACTCAGGCCGCGCCCTTCTTACCCACGCAAAAGACCTGCTTCTTATGGAGCAGAAGGTAAAAGGTATCGTTCAGGATACGGGCTCTGTCAAGGGCGTGCTCCGTTTAGGGCTTATTGAAAGTATATGCACATCACTTATGCCCGATATACTGCCCAGATACCACGCCCTTTATCCCGATGTTGAGATCCAGGTGATAACGGACGTAAACGAAAACCTTATAGAAATGCTTAAAACTAACGATGTTGACCTTGCATTCCTTATAGACAAAAAAATATGCACACCCGATACGGTAACGGCTTACGAGTTTCCCCAGAACATCCTTTTTGTGGCATCAAGGGATTTCTCTCTTCCGCATGACGGAGTGCTTTCTCTTAAGGAAATAGCGGCTATGCCCTTTATACTTACGGAAAAAGGCATAAGCTATCGTCTTTCCCTTGATGACCTTTTAGCGACCCATAACCTAAGCCTTACGCCCTTTCTTGAGATCGGCGATACATCGACAATACGTGATCTCATAAAGAAAAATATGGGTGTATCCATACTGCCCGAATTTGCCGTAAACAGAAGGCTTGAAAAGGGCGATATAATAAACCTTAAGGTAGAACACTGGGACGTTACCCTCTACACACAGCTTATCTACAACAAGCACAAATGGATGACACCCGCTATGCAGAAATTTATAGACCTTGTGGCCGATACCTACGGCAAAAAGGAGGACAAAAAATGAAGCTTGATCCTAAAATAGTTGTTATACTGGCGGCACTTTTCTGCTCCTTCAGTGCCATTTTCGTAAGATTTTCAACGGCACCGTCTGTTACCATGGCGGCCTACCGTATGGGGCTTGCTTCCCTCATACTTCTGCCTGCAATATTAAAAGGGCATACAAAAGAGCTTAAAAATATAGATAAAAAAACTCTCCTGCTTTGTCTTATAAACGGAGTGTTTTTAGGTCTTCATTTTGCAACCTATTTTGAATCCCTCAAACACACAAGCGTTGCAAGCGCTGTAGTGCTCGTGGATACTCAGGTCATATTTGTTGCCCTTATAATGTGGCTGGTTATGAAGGAAAAAATACCCTTTAAGGGGATAATAGGCATAGTGCTCACTCTCGGCGGAAGCGTTATAATAGCCCTTTCCGATAAATCAGGCGGCGGAAGCAATGTGCTTTACGGCGACCTACTTGCCCTTGCAGGCTCGGTTTTATTTGCTTTTTACGCATCTATCGGCTACGTTGCAAGAAAAAATCTTTCAACAACCGCTTACACGTTTATACTTTATTTTGTGGCCTTTATTACCCTTACGCTCATCTCCTTCATAACAGGGGACGGAATGACAGGCTATGGATATATGAACGTATTCTGGGCGCTTATGCTTGCTATCTTCCCCACAATGCTTGGCCACAGTTTATACAGCTGGTCACTTAAATTTGTATCCCCCGTTTTTATGTCTACGGCGGTATTGCTTGAGCCTGTTTTTTCAACCATAATGGCTGTTTTCCTCTTTAAGGAGATACCTGTTATGCTCCAGATATCAGGTATAATCATAATAATAGCCGGTGTTGCCACCTATTCCATGGCAAAGGACGGAACAAGTGAGTGATTTCATTCGTTTAATATACGAAGGAGTTGGTAAATATGAACTTTTTTGAAAAAAACACAGGAAAAAAGATAAAAAATATATCTGTCATTTTCTTTATATGTATGCTTATATGCTGTCTTATTTATCTTTATCAGGGAGTATATGCTATTGCAGAAGTAGGTCACCTTATCCAGCAGGGATTCAGTGGCACATCGATAGGTATATATGTGCAGTCTCTTTTGCTTGGCATTATACCAAGGATCGCTTTTATGCTTCTGGCCTTCCCTCTTTACGGCTTTGGCAAAATAGTTGAGGCAAGCGAAAGGATAACAGGCGAAGCAGTTAAAAACCACTTAACCGAAACTGCTGATAATAAAGTAAACGAAGAAGAATAAATATATCTGAACAACAAAAAAGGATGCTGACGCATCCTTTTTTGTTATTGTGAAATCACCTTTATTTCCTCATAAACAGAGTGATCCTCCAGTAAAAATACCTTTACATTTATCTCGCCGATCTTCTGCGGTATGAGCGTAAGGGATATGTAAGGCCCGTTTTTAGCTCCCCATGAAACCATCATATCATCTGTAGGATATTTAACACCGAGGACACCGCTCCTCTCCAAAAGCTCGGGGCAGGTCACATTTATGGTAACGGGGCCTGAGGTAGTTACCTCATGGACAGATACTCCAAGGACAGGAAGAGAACTTATATCAATATCCTCCTCCGGCTCGGGTACCGGTACCGGTTCAGGCTCGGGCTTAGGGTCTGGTAACGGTGCAGGCTTCTCCTCGGAAGGTGCTGAGGTCTCGGGTTTTGGCTCAGGTTCCTCATTGTAAGGTGGTATTACCTCTGCAATGGGCGGTACCTCCATCTGCTCATCATAGCCTTCTGTTCCCGCAAGGGGAGGACGGTTTATCCATTCATTAAGACGTATACCATCTGTTTTAGTTTCCATAAGGGACATAAGCCTGTTTGAGGCTATGGCAAGGTTAAGGTTCTGCCCGTCAATATAGGACGAACACACAACGCCAACAACGTGTCCGTCCTTATTAAGCAGAGGACCGCCGCTGTTTCCGCTGGATATTGCCGCCGTTATCTGTATCATTTCCACATCATAATTATCTTTATATCTTGCACTTACTATACCGTCCGCAAGGGTGTTGGCTATACCTAAAGGATAGCCTGCGGTATATATCTCATTGCCCTTTCTTACTGTATCGGAATCCACAACAGGAAGAGGGATAACGCTAAGAGGGCCGTCCATACGCAGAAGCGCAAGGTCTGCCACCTCATCATAGGCTAAAAGTGTGCTAACAGAGGCAACTTCTCCGTTTTCTGCAAAGGCTTCTATATAGCAAGCATCATCCACAACGTGGTAGTTGGTAACAAGGGTACGGTCATCGTTTACAAGGAAACCACTGCCCGTTGAAAGAAGATATCCGTTTTCGTCATAAATCTGCAGATAAAGCACGGCCTCTGCCGCATCGGCTATGGGTATGCTTGCGGGGTAGCTGTTATCCTCCTTACTGCCAAATCCATAAATAAGGCCCAAAACAACAATAACAACAATTACAAGAGCTATAAAAACAGGCTTTTTACTTTTCTTTCCTTTCTCCTGCAGCTCCATAAGGGGCGTTTCGCTCACAAACTCGTTTTGCATAGTTTCAGCTTCATCAACCGTTTTCTTTACATTTACTTTATAAAAGATCCATTCCCAGAACAATGCCGATAAAAAGACAGGCTCAAAGTTATTTTCAAGAGCATAAAACAAAGCTGTAAAAAGCACTGTGATAACAAGGCCTGTAATAATACATACCCTGCGGTAGTTTTTGCGTATAACAGGCGGCTTGGATAATTTAAGATATAAAACAGGCACAAAGCCGTATATAAAAGCAACTATGCATACTGATACGATAAAAATCAAAAAAACCAATATACTATCCATTTTATCCCCTCCTTTGACACCATTATAAAACTTTAAAAACCTTTCCGCAACAAATCGGTTTTTAAGCAAAAAATAAGGACATAGCAGCGTCCGCTATGTCTTTATTTTCCAATAGTTAATCAATGGGAGGATCGTATACCCCTTATTCGTGGAGGGATACCAACAAGGCACAATCTCATTTATGCCCTGTTGGTATCAAAGCATAAGTGGCTGTCCGGGCCTCGGATAGATCGTAAAATGCCACAGAGGGGAGGAATGGGTATTTTACACACATCCGTATATGCTTTGTTTTAAATGCTGATCTCTTTTTAATTGTTTACAGTAAGGTTTGTTATGGGTCTGCCCTCACTGAACAGACGCATATAAACATTTTTACATTTATTGAAACGGTCAAAGCATCTGCGTGACTCACACTCGTCACAGTAGACCTTCCAGCAGCCTGTGCATATTTCATTCATGCCGCCGTTTAGTATAAACCCAAGCACATCCTTTGGAGGGTATCCGAGAAAAAGACCTATCTCATGGGGGAAGTCGTCTGACAGGAAAAGTCTTTGTTTAAGATGATCCAGAGCGTTTTTTAAGTTTATATCTTTATAGCCAAGCAAAGAAAGTATCGTCCTTACCTCTTCCTTTTCAAGGTCAGTCTCAAGGCTTTTTTTACGATAAACGTAAATCAGTCCGCGCCCGTTTTTGACCTTTAAAAGTTCAAGATAAACTCCCTTAGGGTTAAGCTTTTTATTTCCCGCTTCAATGTTACGGTAAAGCTCATCCATATCCTTTATGCCTATGCTGAAAAGGTTTGCCGTTTTAAGCGATGCCAGCGTAGGCGAACAGTATTCGACCAGATAAGGCTCAAAAACCATATATTACCTCCTTGTGGTATTTATTTATATATATACAGTCTGCCCGATCTGACAGAAAACTTTTAGTAAGTTTATGGGGCTTAAGTTAGCTTAAGCTAACTTAACAGTATTTTTTATGCGGACTTGGGTAAGTCCGCGGTGTTGCAGGTGTTATTAAATTTTTCAGTTTGTTATTAAATTCTTTCATTTATGGTTAGCCTTAACTAACTTGGCTTAAATATATCACAAATGTTAGCCTTTGTCAACATTCTTTCTTAACTTTTTCAAACTTTTTTTGACATCCTCCTCTACCCTTAAGGATTCGCATATTTTCTGTATCGTTTTGTTGTGGGTAAAGGTATCAAGGCTTCCCTTTTCAATAAGCTTTTTTGTCTTTTCAGGGTATTTTACAAAGCACATACTAAGCCCCCATGCCACAGCCATTTTCACATAATAGTATTCGCTTTTTATCCCCTCATACACCCAAAGCACATAGTCGATATATCCATCACATATATAGTGGTCAAGAAGCATTACCAAGGCAAAACGCAGGTCATATTCCTTATGACTTTCAAGGCAATTTTCAATAAGAGGCAGGAAAAGAGCGGGCTTCTTTTTTGCCGTTTTCAATGCAGAACAGAAGCTGTCACATATAGCCCAGTTCCTGATAAGGGGGATAAAGCTTTCCGTTTCCGCAAGGAGCCTGTCATCGTCCTTTATGAGCGAGATGACTATGCCCTTTATTATTATCTCCTCAAGGTATTTGTTACCGCATACCTTCAAAAACCCGTCAGCATCATTTTTTGCTATAGTCTTCGCTATCTTCTTAAGCTTTGGCGCACGTATTCCGAAGGCATACTTCTCCCCGGGTATAAGAGAAAGATTAAACTCCCTGTATTTTTCTTCTCCTATGCTTTCAAGATAAGACGTAAATTCCTTATAATGCTTTTTTGTCCATTTTTTGCTGAAATCGAAATTGTCCATAGTATCACCTGATTTGATTTTACAGAGTTCTTTCTATGTTGTAAAGGTCGTTCACTATCATCCAGTTTGCCGTAAAGGGACGCATTATGTTCCAGTAGCTTATGCCCGCAAAGCCATACTCTGCCGCAAGCCTCAGCTTTGCATCTATGCTCCTTGCATCTTCAAACCAAACTATATGCTCCCTGCCCTCTTCATCCGTATAGTTAAAATACGGGCTTTCGGCATCCTCGTCATACATTATCTGTGCACCGTATCGCCTTGCTATATCAACAGCCTCGGGGTTGGATATGCTTTTTGCCCTCGTTTCACCCCTTACATAGGGCAGGGTCCAGTCATAGCCATAATTAGGTATACCCATAAATATCTTCTCCCTGGGTATACGGCTAACACCATAATCCAACACCCTCCTGACCTCATTAAGCGGGGCAACCGCAAGGGGCGGCCCATAGGTATAGCCCCATTCATAGGCCATAATAAGGGCATAGTTTGCGGCCTCCCCCAGAAGTGTATAGTCATGGCCTTCATATATGAGCCCTGTCTGGTCGTCTATATATTTAGGTGCGAGGGCAACAATAACAGGGTATCCCAAGGGGTTTAGCCTATCCCTCAGACGGCGGATAAAATCGGCATATTTCTCCTTATCCTCCGCATAAACAAACTCAAAATCCACATCAAGGCCGCCGTAATTTTTATCAGAAATATTGCTTACTATGCTTTCAATAAGAGTATTTAGCTTAGCTTCATCGTTAAGTATCTCATGGGCAAGGGCGTTTGAGAACACTCCCTGTGCCGTAAGGGTAGAAATAAGCATTATCGGCCTTACTCCGTAGCCCCTTGCTATCTCTATCACCCTTTCATCATCAATACCTATAAGTGTTCCGTCATCGTTTATACCATAGGTAAAGACTGTTAAAAAGCTCATATAGGGCAAGGCCTCACGAAGAAGCAGATCATCTATAAACGGGTAGGCATAGCCGTTTACGATCATTCCTTTTATGCTTTCGTCCTCATAGCTTACAACAAGGGTGCTCCCCTCAAAGATATTAAAAGACTCTGTTATAGAAGGGTTGTTCCTAAGAAGCTGAAGGATAGGAACACCAAAACGCTCAGCTATGGAATAAAGGGTATCCCCCTCCTCCACCGTTACGGTAACAAGAGGCTTAAGCACAAGGATAGCCTGCCCCACAACAAGGCTTTGCCACACCTCTATGCCGTTTATCTCCGCAAGGAGGGCCGGCTCAACACCGTACCTTTCGCCTATGGAAAAAAGCGTGTCCCCTGCATTTACCACATGTATCATATAATCACCTCATATAAATATATGCAGCGGATAAATAAAAAAACAGCGTTAAACGCTGTTTTTAATAAGCTTACGGCAATCTCTTTCCGCATTTATTACAGAACTCAAAGTCCTCTGCCGCAGGCGAACCGCAGTAGGGACAGAAGCGGCTTTCGCCTATGTCCGATACATCATTTATGTTGCTCCCTGCTCCAAACATCTCGTTAAAGGGATCGTTCTCCTCCGTATGGTCCACGATGTCAAACTCGGAATAGCGGTTTTTACCTGTGGCATTACGGAAGTTATAGACAGCACTGAATATGGCTATAGCTATAAACAGCACACCAAAGGCACAAAACGGCAGTGGCGCACCCATACTGTATGCACTGAATGTCCAGAAAATACCGAAAAGGCAGGCAAAGATATTACCTACACCGCCCATAAAAGACGGGCCTCGGCCTCTTTTTATACTTTTCATAAGCTACCTCCTTTACTTGAGTGTAAGCTCTCCCCTTAGATCGGTTTCCATCTCGGCCTTTATTTCATCTGTTGAAAGACCCTTGCTGAAAAGGTAATAAAGCTTTGTTACAGCGGCTTCAGCCGTCATATCATAACAGCTTACAGCACCTGCTTTTTTAAGGGCATTACTTGTTGCGTATGTACCAAGGCTTACGCTCCCCTTAAGGCACTGGGTGCATACGGCAATGATAGTATCGTTATTTACCGCTTTCTGTATAAGGGGTATAAGTCCGTCATCGTAGCCGGGCACATTGCCTGAGCCGAAAGCCTCAAGGACTATGCCTTTAAGCTCTTCTGTAAGTATGTTTTCAAAGAGCTTGAAGCTGATACCGGGGAATATTTTTATAACAGCGATGGGTATGTTATTTTTAAGGGTAACAAGATCAAGCTTATCGCTTTTTTCCCTATCCTCCACCGTTTCGTAATTTATATCTATGCCTACATTTGCAAGGTCCTTGAAGTTAGGTGAATCAAAGGCTGTTAAACTATCTGACGAAATTTTTGTGGAACGGTTCCCGCGCATAAGCTTTCCGTTGAAATAAAGGCATACCTCTCTTGCAACAGCATCTCTTGCAAGGATAAGGGCTGTTAAAAGGTTATCCCTCGCATCGCTTCTTACCTCACAGAAGGGTATCTGGCTTCCTGTTATGATAACGGGTTTATCAAGGCCCTCCAGCATAAATGAAAGGGCTGATGCGGTATAAGCCATGGTATCTGTTCCGTGGATAACTACAAAGCCGCTGTAGTCGTTATATTTTTCATAAACTACCCTGCCTATCTCATTCCACTGTTCTACTCCGATATTGGATGAGTCTAAAAGAGGGTCAAACTCTTCTATATCCCACGCACACACGCGGTTAAATTCATTGTCCTTTTTTAGCATCTCTGTCAGGTATCCGCGTTTGGGTGCATAGCCAAACTCTGTTTTTGTCATACCCACAGTTCCGCCTGTATAGATTATGCAAACTTTTTTATCCATAAGTATATCTCCCAAAAAATTAGTTATAATCAATTATAATGTATCAAAATCCGCCTTGTCTATAAAAACAGCATAAAATCGGTTTCTGTAATAAAAAAGCAATTTATGTAATATTATTGTCATTTGATTTTTTCGTATATTATGGTATAATTCATAAGGCACGGGAAATTATCTTAAGGAGGTGTGATATAGTGGCTAAGGAAAAAACATCAAGGCTTATTGCCCAGAACAAAAAGGCGTACCACGATTATTTTATTGAACAGACCTATCAGGCCGGTATATCACTTGCCGGTACTGAGGTAAAATCTTTAAGGAAGGGAAAATGCTCGCTTAAGGAAAGCTATATCCGTATAGAAGATCGCGAGGCATTTATCTTCAACATGCACATAAGCCCTTATGAGCAGGGAAACATCTTCAACAAGGACCCTTTAAGGACAAGGAAACTGCTTTTACACAAGCACGAGATAAACAAGCTCCTTGGGGCTACGACCGCTACGGGCTACACCATAGTACCCCTTAAGGTCTATTTTGACCGCGGCCTTGTTAAGGTGGATATTGCCATAGCAAAGGGCAAAAAGCTTTATGACAAGCGTCAGACTATCGCCAAAAACGATATGAGGCGTGAAGCTGAAAAGGATTTTAAGATCCGCAACATTACCCTTTAAGGGTACATTATGGGGATGTACTGGTTTCGACAGGGGCATGGAAAACAAGGATAGCCATCCGCAGGCCCGGTGACTGCGTATCAAACCGGAAAATTTTTAAAAAGAAACGACAACAATAATTGTTTAGTTGCTGCCTGATTGGCAGTCGTCGGCCTTAGGCCTCTCGCAGCTTAAGTAACCGGCGTCGACAACCGCGAGGAACTTCCGCGCCAAAGCTTTGAGGCGTGGGAAGAAACTATGAAGCTACCAAGGTAAAGAGCCTGTCGCTCGGCGCTATACTGAGGGAATCACAAAAGAACGACTGTGATGGGAGAAATCTTAGTGGACTGGCTTTTGGACAGGGGTTCGACTCCCCTCATCTCCATTCCAACCCATTGAAAACACTGGATTTCAAACGGGTCAAAATTTTCAAAAAGTAATCAAAGTAATCAAGATGGGCGCAATTTTTGTGCCCATCTTGATTTTTACCTGAAATCGGGCAAATTGCTGAGTATTTCGTGCTTTCTTTCAAGAGTTTTGCGGTTGCGGTGGTAGTGCGTTTCAGTAGTTAAAACATCAGTATGGCCCATAAGATCCTGTATCAGACGCCTATCTAAGTGATTGTCCAACAGGATAGTCCCATAGGTTTTTCGTATCTTGTGTGGAGACTTATTGTAGATACCTAAGTTCTTGCACAGGGTTTTTAACCGTGTTCTTACGGTATTGCCTGTCATCCTCTGGCCCTTGGTATTTAGAAAAACATATTCTCCTGAAGGATTTAACTTCTTCATGCTTTCAAGGATCCATAGATAGTGTTCCGGGATAGGCACTACCCTTACGCCCGCCATAGTTTTAGGATTTGTTTTTACATCATATATACTATGTCCAAGGTCACTTTTATAACGGGTCTCCGTTCTTCGGATATTGACTGTAAAATCACCCAGATCCTCATTCTTGATAGTAACTGCTTCTCCTATCCTCGCACCGCTCATAAAAAGCAATGCGATGACCAGGTTGGCCGGCTCCGGATGAGCCTCTATATAGTCGAGCAGCGTTGCCATCTCGTCCTCATCAAAGACCTCTTCATAGTCCTCTCTGATCTTATGCTTAAAGGTATTCCTGCCTATGTCGAGCCTGTTAAAAACATCCTCCGCTGAATAGTTGATGACATCACGTATAAGGGCACGCTTTAAAAACCCGCGTGTTATCCCCTTGAGATTTCCAAAGGCCTTTGAATCCAAGTTATGCTCTGCTATTTGCTCCTCAAGGAATTCAACGAACTCCCTTTTGCTGACATTCTTTATCCTTCTGTTACCCAACTCGGAATAATGCCTGTTGAATATCCTTATATTCTTGTCATACGTAGACTGAGCAATATGTCCTAATTCAAGCCTTCGCTCGTTCCACTCGTTAAATAGCTCAAATATATAAGGATTCTCTTCTGTCTCCTTGTATAACTCGCAGATATCGTTTTCAAGGTCCTCTCTGCTCTTTCTTTTTTTAAGCAGTCTTCCTCTTTTTGCATCCGGAAAATATGTTAGCCAATCGCCATTACGGTTCTGCCATATTTTATATTTGTGCATCTTTAAATATTTCTTTTTTGCCATGTTGATATAGCACTTTCCAGTCACTGCATACCTATTATAGCAGAACTATGTGACGACCTTCAATTGTATTAATGTGTATTACATATACATCTCTTTTTAATAAACCATGCAAAAAAGAGCCTTGTCAGGCTCTTCTTTTACTTAAAATCAGGTAAATTACTAAGTATCTCCTGCTTTATCGTAAGAGATTTTCTATTCCTGTGATAATGTGTCTCTGTAGTAAGTATAACCGTATGACCCATCAGGTCTTTTACAAAGCGATCATCTACTTTATTATCTAACAGGATACTGCCGTACGTTTTACGTATCTTGTTGGGAGACTTATTATATATATCTAATTTTTTGCAAAGGGTTTTGAGTCTTGTCCTGACAGAATTGCCAGTCATCCTCTCGCCCTTAGTGTTTAAAAAAACATACTCACCGGAAGGATTGAGCTCTTTGGCTTTATCCAGCAGCCATTTATATTTACTCGGAATAGGTATAGTCCTTATTCCGGCATTTGTCTTAGTGCTATCTTTAACTGTATATGCACTTTTACCATTTTCATTACGGTAACGGGTCTCTGTCCCACGGACATTAATATAAAAATCTCCCAGGTCTTCATTTCTCAAGGCTACTAATTCACCCACGCGCAGACCTGTTATGAACATAAGACCGATGGCAATATTAGTGGGTTCGAGATTTTCCTCGATATAGCCAAGCATTACAGACATCTCTGTATCGTTAAATACTTCCTGATAATCTTCCTTGAACTTATGCTTGAAGGAGTTTTTACCCAAGTCCAAACGACAAAATATTTCTTCAGCGCTATAATCGACGATATCTCTGACAAGCGCACGTTTAAAGAAGCCACGTGTTATAGTCTTAAGATTGCAGAATGCCTTTGAATCTAATTTATACTGCGCCACCTGCTCCTCTAAAAATTCAACATATTCTCTTTTGCTGACAGATTTTATCTTCCTTTTACCAAAATCCTTATAATGCCTGTTGAAATCTCTTATATATCTGTCATATGTAGACGGAGCGATCATACCAAGCTCGAGCCTGCGGTCATTCCACTCTGTGAAGAGTTCAGCAATCGTGGGATTACCGCTACAGTCGTTATAATGATCTATTATATCTTTTTCAAGATCAGATCTGTTCTTTCTTTTTTTAAGTTTTCTTCCTTTGTGTACATCCTCAAAATATGTATACCAGTCACCATTTTTGCCCTGCCATATTTTGTAAGGATGCATGTTCAATAACATCTTATTTCTTGCCACTTCGACAGCGTTTTCTAATTCCTGCTCATTTATCAGGCCTGCTTCGATAGCAAATTTTAAACTTTCAATATTCATTTCACTAAAAGGAGCCAGGATCCTATTAACCGCGGGGCTCTGCCTCCTTTTTCAGTTTAATCTTTTACGATCGTGAATCTCTGGATTTTCTCCCTTGTGATGGGGTCAAATCCGTTATAAAGGGTGTCATAGTCCAAGTGGTAACCTGCAGGCACTTCGGGATCGTCATCCCAACAGAAATCGCCTACATGGTAAATAACAGGTTTGGGCCTAACCAAGCCCTTGCTGCACTGGAACCGTTTTTTCATACCACACGCACCTGTTCTGAAGGTAGCATCGGTGTGCTTGATGATATAGCTGCTTACACGATGATAGTTGCCTGAAGGATCAAGGTTCCTGAACCTTACGTATCCAAACTTCCAAAGACGTTCAAATACTTCATCCATATTTGCATCTGCCGGGCAGCTGGTTATCAAGTGGATATGCGGTATCTTTTCTTTCTCGCCCACAGCGTATACGTATTTAAAATCAACACCATGCCTTGAAAGAAAATACTTGTACCTGTGGCGGAATTTGCCGAACTCCGTATACGCATCCATATGGCTTAAACCATACGCAGGGTCAACAGTAAATGTGACCCACATATCCGCATCATCGAAGTTTGCGTTTAGTATCCTTGTAAGCTTGCGATGTGCGTTGACCTTGTTTACTTTTGCATAGTACTCAAGGCGCTTCGGCTCGCTTGCAGGACCTCTGCTTGATGAGCGGATACCCTTCACAGGCCAGCGATATGTACGCAGTACCTCGGCAGTTCTGCCCGCCACGGTGATGTACTCGATGTACATAGGCCTACCCTCCTTTCTATGGATTTTTACGTCTAAAGTTAATGTCCTTTATCCAGTTTAAAAGGCCCATTCAGCCCCATCCGGAATCAGTCGATCGCCTCCGACAATAGCACCATAGCACATATCAATTTTCTCAATTCAGCTTCAGAAATTATAAAAACCCTCGTATTTTCAAGGCTTCTCGATTCCATATCCTTATAAGATCCCCTGTTTATCAGCACTTTTTCTAATTTCAGAAAGTGAAAAAAAAGGCAAAAAAATAGCATGCCTTCGCATGCTATTCCTGTTTTTTCTTCTTTTTCTTCTTTTCAATATGACCCAACAGCATTTTTTTAGAAGCTTTAAGATCTATGAGCAAATATTTATTGCATTCTTCATACCCATATTCCGTAAGACCAGAATCAATGAGTTTCTGATATATCTGCTCTTCCCCACTGTCGATCAATACAACACCACCTGCCTGCAATAGCAAATCGCATTCTCGCGGAGTTAACCTGAGACCGGCACAAATAGAGATCAATATGCGAGGAGTTCTCCTGACAACTTTGTTCTTGTTTTTTAATTCACTAACAAGGTTATCAGTAAGACCTGAATCAGTCCTAAAATTATACCATTCGATCCCTTTGGTTTCCATGAAACCTTCAATAACTTCATTAAGAGTTAATCTTGTTTTAAACTTTGGTCCTGATCCAGAATGGTTTTTTGCAACCGATTTGCTGGATCTTCCCATATAAATTACCTATTCTTGATCAATTCCGGAAAGATACTATCATTTGTTATTGATAATTTTGCTGCCGCTTTAAAATAACACTTCATAGGCAACACTCCTTTCCGATAAGTTTTATAATAATAGAATCGAGCCCTCCTGTGCTCAAATAAAAACAACTAGTGACGATACCGGAATAAGAATCAAAGTAATTTGTTCTTTTTCGTTTGCGGCTAAGCCACAAATCCTTATTCCTTTCCAAGCTATAAGCTTGATCTTCTTTTCAGTCTTTGACTATTTTATCGCTTTTTGCGGTCCTATCGGCCTTTGGCCCATTTCATGTGTTTAACGTCTCGAGGGACGATGCAAAATAAGTGTTTAACGTCTCGAGGGACAAAGTAAAATAAATGTTTAACGTCTCGAGGGACAAAATAAAGATAAAAAATTGTTTTGCGTCTTAAAAGACAGCTATAATATAGCACGTATTCAATTGATGCGCAAGGTAACACGAATTGTAAGATTGGAACTGCTATATGTTGCGATTGTGCATATTTTTAGCCGTAATACGCATTGCTCACATCCTAATACACATTACTACTTATCTATAAACCAAATAATAAAAAAACGACATGATCTACATAGATACATGTCGTTCATTTTATTTCTTGTTCTAAGTCATCAAACAATTCACTATTGAAAAAATCTCTAATACTTATACCCAAACCATCACAAAGTTTCTTTAAAGAAACTACACCTGGATTTTTACTTTTCTCGTTCAGCATACTGTAAATAGTAGATGGCGAAACTCCAGATACCATTGCCAATGCATTAACAGCCATCTTACGCTCTTCACACAGTTCAAGAATGCGCTTTGCCACAGCTTCTTTTGTATTCAATTCGCATCCCCTCCCTACGATATATCGTAGTTTTAGTTTAACCAAATCTGCGATAAATCGTGTGGGATATATCGCAAACTCGTGATAAAAGCAGTATAATTACGATATATCCCACAAAGGAGATGTTTTATATGTCAACATGTACTTTCTTTGGGCATCGTGATTGCCCAAGTTCTATTAAGCCAAAGCTTCGTGAAGTTATTATTGATTTAATCGAGAATCAAGATGTAGATATGTTCTACGTGGGTCACCAAGGAAACTTTGATGCCATTGTACGATCCGTTTTAAAGGAGTTGGTATTGATATATACTCACATCGATTATGCCGTAGTTTTGGCTCGTATGCCTGTGAAAAAAGAGGAATTTGATACTCACAACTATTCCGATACCATCCTTCCCGAAGGCATTGAAAATGTTCACCCACGCTTCGCTATTTCTTGGCGTAATAGGTGGATGATAGCACAGTCTGATTACGTTGTGACCTATGTTACACATTCTTGGGGTGGCGCCTCTCAATTTGCAGAGATAGCAACACAAAAAAATTATCATGTAATTAATATTAATGAAAAAATTAAAGATTGTTAAAATTTAATTTATACAAGATATTTTATTTCTCAATTGTCTTGGTAAATAAAATAAGAGCAGAAAGCTAAATTTTATAACTTTCCACTCTCAATTATCATAGAAAAACTGAATTTGCAGGCTTTCATTTATAGGCTCAAACATTACGTGAAAACCTTGATAAACCTTATAAATGCTACGGGTACAATAAGGACATGCTGCTTAGCTCTGGCAAAAGATATCGTATACTCTAGAGTTCCTTTACTGTATGTTTCATGTACAATTTTGTCACATTTCAGGAGCAATACAAACGTGCATCATTATCTGTCGAAATGATCTATTTACCATTAATTACATCCATTTTCAGGATTTATCATCAAAATCATCATCTATGTAGTTTAGTTTCATATTATGAGTAAGTTTCTCTACATCTGAACCCATTTTAATTATTGCTCTTGATATGGCAAAATCACCATATATTTCATTTATACTTTTAGCTATTTCAAATTTAGTTCTTTTAAAATTAATACTAAGTAGTTCATTCAAATTGTTCAAAGCGTTATTCATATTTTTATTGTATTCCTCAATTGAAAAACCCAATACTTCTTGTATTTTTGCGTTAAATCCAAATACTACATCCTTGGCAGCCTGATTTTGTATAATATTCTTCATGTTTCCAACTAATACAGCAAAATTTCCTAATATATCTACAACACTATATTCTGTGAAATTATCCTCTCTAATACCATCTATAGCCTTTTCCAAATCTTTATTTATGGACTTTATCTTTTTTCTGCTATCTGTAAACTCTTCATTAGAAATAGTCTTTTGATGAGCGACTTTATTTCTCATATCATGTATTTCCAATATTCTTTTTTCCCATTTATCTTGCTTCCCAATTTTTTCAAAATTTCGCTCCCAAAGACTTGTTGGACGCATATTTTCAATAATTTCACAAATTTCAGACTTTTCTAGTTTTTCCAAATTTTCTGCACTCAAATCACTATTAATTTTAGCACTATAATCTATATCCCTTTTATCAAACAAATAAGACTCTAACATTTTCATATCCATATTTTCTAACACCTGATTCAATGGAACATTACCTTTGGCATTTTCTCTTATAACATTCATCATATCCTCTGATACAGTCTCATTTTTCCAATTGCTCCCATACGCTTTAGTCAATATAAATAAAATCATGCTTCTAATGCTACGTTCAAATTCTGCATACATGGGATACAATCGTTTACAAAAACTTTCAGAAATGCCATCATAATCTTTTATACTATAATAATACTTTTGCATTTCAGATTTTAATAAAGCTCCGTCAACTTTTTGTAAAGCTGATACCGCTTTATTTACTCTTGCCGTAGATACCATCTCTAAAAAACAACGTTTAGATCTCTGTTTTTGAATTATGCGATATTTAATATCTACATTTCCTACACTAATTAATTCTTCATCTCTATTCTGTGCAACTGTATCAATTATTTCCAATAAAATTTCTCGTATCCCTTTTGATTCATGCTCTAGTTTCTCAATAAAAATATAGCTCATTTTTATTTCCGCCATAACCTATCTCCATCTTTCTGTTTCATTATTATGTTCATTACAAACAAATTATAGCATCAAGCATTAGCCCTTCATATATAGATTTTTATAATATTTTCAATCTGTCATATCTGTGAAATGTCATAAATATCCTCGACAGGAATCCTTACATTCCTCACCATAACAACCTCTCTTGTCCACTCGTCAAACTTTTCAATAAATCCTCTAACTATAAAATACCCACCACCTTTTTTACGTTTGTCCCTTTTGAAATATATTATAGAGACCTTCCTCTTTTCCCCTGCACTATTAAAAACAGCCCTTATCTTGTTATCCACCAGCTCTTTTTGATTATCATCCAACTCTATCTTTTCCTCAACATACCTTGCCACTTCACCTATAGATTCCTCATGGCCTGTTACAGCGGCAAACGGAGCAAACTGTGCAGCACGGTTCCTTCTGCTCATGTGGGGATGCCTCAGCGACACATGATGCGGCATATACACCATATCTTCATATTTCTTTTCCACATGACACACCCCCTGTAAATCTCAGGCCTTATGACCGCCTATCTGTGCATTCCTACTGATAGCAGTTGCACCCTCCTCAAAGTTCGTTCCCTTTAATATTGCGTTTTTGCCGTACTTATTCTTTATCTCAAGGATAGCCCACTGAAGCCTTTTTTCCCTATCTTCCTGCTCCTGTACCCTCTTCTTTTTCTCCTCCATAGCGGCGTAGTCCGTAAAAAGATCAAGTTGTTCGACTGTATGCTTTTGCATGACATCCATTTCATCATTCACATGGTTCACAACAAGTGTGACCCTACGAATGAGAAGAGTGCTATCCACAACCCTGTCATATAGCTCTATAAAGCCCTCTGTTATGCACTTTGTTGATGAAGTATATTTGCCAAGGTTGAGCGTTCCATGGGAATGTACAGGTATTTTTCGTCCGTAATGGTCTATCTTTATCTTGCCTTTATAGTTACGGCATCGGTCAGGATCGGACAGATTTTCCTTGTCATAACCCACTGTAAGAACTATCTGGTCCGTAACGAGCCTTTTGGATACGAGGTCAAGAGCCTGCGCTTCAGCCATCTCCCTGACTATTACCCTTGCTTTTTCAAAAGTATATGGTTCATGAAGCACCTGTCCTGAGCTTAAACTGCTGTTTTCGGGTCTGTACGCCTTAACATCCTCTATAGTACACGGTTCAAAGCCCCATGCGTGATCTATAAGAAGCTCTGCATTGACACCAAAAAGTTTATAAAGTAAGTCCTCATTATAAAACTCGCTACGTCTGCCTATAGAACATCTAGCTATATCGCCCATAGTTTTAAGGCCATAGTCCTCAAGCTTTTTGGAGTACCCTCTGCCTATACGCCAGAAATCCGTAAGTGGTCTATGGTCCCATAGAAGCTGTCTGTAGCTTATCTCATCAAGCTCCGCTATCCTTACTCCGTCCTTGTCCGCAGGTACTTTTTTGGCAACTATATCCATAGCTACCTTCGCAAGATACATATTTGTTCCTATGCCCACTGTTGCGGTTATTCCCGTTGTATCAAGTACGTCCCTTATTATTGTCACCGCAAGTTCGTGGGGCGTAAAGCCTGTATAATCGAGATACGGCGTAACGTCTATAAACACCTCGTCCACGGAATATATGTGGATGTCCTCGGGAGCGATGTATTTGAGGTATATCTCATACACCCTCGCGCTTATCTTTATATACTGTGCCATCCTCGGCGGAGCAACTATAAAGTCTATGGCAAGGCCAGGGTCATTGGCAAGCTCTATGGAGTTAAAAGATGCTCCTTTGAACCTTCTTCCCGGTGCCATCTGCAGGCGGTAGCCGTTGGCCTCTTTTACTTTCTGTTTTGCTTCAAACAATCTTGGTCGGCTTGGCACACCAAAGGCTTTTAAAGATGGAGAAACCGCAAGGCAGATAGTTTTATCCGTACGTGATGCATCAGCTACAACAAGGTTTGTAGTCAATGGATCAAGCCCTCTTGCCACACACTCTACCGAAGCGTAAAAAGACTTTAGATCTATACAGATGTAGATTTTTTCATACATATCCTCTCACCCCTCCCCAAAATAGCGAACATTTGTTCCTATATTCTATACCTGTTTTGGAGATTGCGCAAGGCGAACATTAAGAATTTCTATAAATTACTATCGATTTCTATATTTTTATAGCTAATCCCTCATCCTTAGATCTAAAAATACAAATATTGACATTTAGATCTAAAAATAATATTATTATCTTAAAGGTGATAATATGAGTAATGATAAAAAACTACACGAAAGTATACAAGAGGCAATCATTTTAGGTTGGTTTAAATCTTTTCATGATAAAAACATCTCTAAAGCTGATCAACAACGTCTTCGAAATATCTATGCTAATTCATCAGATCCCACAATGACGACAAAAAATCTATTCATAAACTTCGGATTTAATGATATATCTGATCCTGATGCGATGCGACTCTCTGAATTAATAAATGCATTTCTTAAAAAAAGTCCTTATCGAAAGAACATTCCATATCTAACTAAAAAAGAATTATTCATCTCACAAAACCATAGATGTGCAATATGCAATAGTGAGATCGACATTCATGCTCATGTAGATCATATTGTACCTTTCTTATATGTGGGAGATGAGCTTACTAACAATTATCAATTATTATGTTCAAATTGTAATCTTAGAAAAAACGCTAGTATTGACTTCCAAATACGCTTTTTATTAAAGACCTTGTAAGGAGGAACTCAACCATGAAGGACATATACTTATTAGAAGTAACACAACACAATACAAAACGTTACTTAGGCACAACTAACGCTAAAGACTTAGTTCGATTAGCCACAACTGTAGAATTGCAAACCGTTCAAGATGCTCAACGTCCTATCAACGTTAAAAGATTGAATGATATTGGTAGCTTTATAGCTGCAGAAGGAACTTTATCAACATCCATTGTCATCGGAACTAAAGATGATAGAATATCTGTTCATCCTGCAAACATTACCGGCATTCCCAATTTATATAAAATGAGTTTCCCTGAAACCGATGCAGAATTTGCAGATTTTAAAGATTCATTTGATATAATGGACGGACAGCATAGGCTTTTTTCATTTTTGCAAGATTATTGCAAACTTGCAGACAATGTTACATTTGACATTTCGTTTGAAATGTACATAAAACCAACAATGAGAGAAAAACGCTTGATATTTAAGAACACTAACGAAAAGCAAGAAAAAGTTGCATCTAACCTCCTTATGTGGTTCCGTGAAAAACTAAATATGTTAGATGAGAAAGAACAAATATATCATCCCATTGTTGTATTATTAAATTCAGAAACATGTTCTCCTCTTAAAGGACGGATCATCATGGGTGCAGAGAAAATAACAGGTGGTTATAAAGCAGAACAGATAATTACTATTTTAGATAAATCAGACATCAAAAATATTTCTGTAGTTCCTCTTACTGATGATAAAGTATTAAAAATGGTCTCAGAATATATATCCGGTTGGGAAGAAGCCGTGGGTTCTAAGCTGATCGATAGAGATAAAGATCTAGGAGCTTTTTCAAAGATCTCAGGTTTTCGCTTTATGACACTTATGTTACCAACTTTTTTTGAACAAGCTGTAAATGATAGGGCTAATTTTAACAAAGCTTACGTTAAAAATAAACTTGATAAGCTCTTTTCATCCTACGGAATGATACCTAGGGATCTATTTGATAAAAATAGTGACTATCTTAAACACTATGGCGGAAATCCTTTTTCCGGTGAAACTCCAATCACTATTCTTGCAAAAGATTGGTCAAGCAAACTTAAATCTTTATCATCCGAATCGTTTGATCCTTTAGCATAAATAGATTTTTTTGTATAGAAATTGTCCTTAGTATATTAAAAAAGGTTACAAGCTAAATTAAGCTTGTAACCTTTTTCTCTATAATTCTATAGTGTCAAATATTTTTTTCACACAAGTCTCTATATCCTTCTTTACTTCTCTCTCCCAAAAACGTATAACTACCCACCCAAGTTCTTCCAGCTTAAGGCTATCTCTTTTATCTCTTGCTATGTTTTCCTCTATCTTCTCTATCCAATACTCTCGGTTAGCCTTTAACTTTTCTTTTTTGTTTTCCCAATCATATCCATGCCAGAATTCGCCATCAACAAATACCGCAATTTTATGTTTAGTTATAGCTATATCTGGAGAACCAGGTAGCTTTTTATAGTTTTTCCTGTAGCGTATACCTCTTCTCCACAGTTCCTTAGCTAAAGCTGTTTCTGCTTTCCCACCTTTAAGTTTTACATTTGACATTCGCTTTCTTGTCTCAGGTGTAGAATCATATGATTTAGGATGCTTCATAATAAGTCCTCCGTATTTAATATACTCAAAAACACTTCAAATATATTTTAACATATTTATCCGCCGAAGATATCCTTATATATGTAAAAAGAGCAAGCTTTTTAAAACTTGCTCTTTAGTATATTATTCATTATCGATTATCTGGTCAAGTTTTCTTCCCATCCTTGTTATCATAGGCACTACTAACGCATTGCCCATACAGAAATAACGGAATTTTTCAGGCATTCCTGTGTCAGTCCACTCATCATCAAATCCCTGTAACCTTTCAGCTTCTATAGGCGTCAATAATCTTAATCTCCCTGTACCAGGGTCAGAAACCACGTGTGTACTTCTATTTAAAGTACTTTCGCTGGTAAGCATAGTTCGTCCAGGTCTATCCCATGGATCAGGAAAAGCTACTGGTCCCTCCGAAAATGTATACTCATGCCCACTCGAAGATACTCGTGGTATTTTTTTAGAACCTTTTAAATACACCCACTTCGCCATCTTATCCGAAGATATGTAATATTTTTCATCAACGAATCTCTGAAGTATATCTCCTAATAAAACAGGTGATTCTTCTATCTCTGTCACATCAACGGTATATATGATGCCATCCTTCATAAAACCAGAGTTTTCAAAATTAAATTTAAATGTATCAGATACTTCTACGATATCTTTAGGCAACTCGCCCTCTATCAACTTGTCCACTCTTTCTATCGGAAAGCTTTCAGCAAAAAATCCAGATGAATTGATAACATCTATCGCAGGTATCTCTTTCATATATCTTGCATAATTAGTATCGTCACGATATGCGAAGATAAATGTCCTTCTTCTTCTTTGTGCTGCACCATATAAAGCAGCATTTATAACTCTCCATTCAACGCGATATCCTAATTCGTTCATGCAAGCAAGCATGATACCAAAATCTCTTCCACGCTGTTTGGCCGGAGATTTTAATAATCTGTCTACATTTTCTAATAAGCAGAACGCAGGTTTTTTTGCAATGATAGTATCTCTTATCTGCCACCACAAAACACCTTTTTTACCCTCAAGCCCATGAGACGTGGATAAACTATGAGCAACGGAATAATCCTGACAAGGGAACCCCCCTACCAACAAAGTATGGTCAGGGATAGTGTTTTTATCTACCTCGCTGATATCCATTCCAGTAGTATATTCACCATTAAGGTCTTCAGAATCACCAAAATGGCTAACATAACAATCGTGAGCCCATTGTTTTTTCTTGCCTGGTTCCCACTGGCTAAACCACACAGTATCCCAGCCAGAACCTAATTTTTCCATTCCTAATCTAAATCCGCCAACGCCCGCAAATAGCTCGCACATGGTCTTTTTCATGATATCTACGTCCTATCTTTATATTATAGATAAAGCGCGAACTCGAGAACGATCGTTCGCATAATACTTTTATTTTACACGATAATCTTCCTTATGTAAAGGTTTTTCAACAAAAACTTTATTTATATCATTCAAAAAATTTTCTATTCAACTGAGATAAAATATATGTGTTATTCAGCCAGAAACACTGTTTAGGATACATCCTACCATCAGGCAACTCATATGTATCTTGAGCATTACGGGCATGCGGTCTTACATGGCAAACAGGATCTTCAGATGCTTTAGGGAAATTATTTTTATAACCTCCGTTTTCTCTTGTTATAATCAATCCATCGGTTAGTACTTTTTTTGTTTTTTCCCAAACGCCCTGTACGTTCGTCTCTAAATCTACATAAGGTATATTCCAGAATTGACATCCTTTAAGATATAGCTCCTTATCTTCTCCAAACCTATAAACTACAAATAAAAACTTAGTTTCTCTTAAATATGTACCGAAAGCAGACTCTTCCCATTCCTCTTGCACTAGTTCTTTGAATTTAAATGCTGGGAATGACATGCTTTCTTTTATCTTGTTGTTATTACCTATACGGATCACCTTAACTACTATATTAGCCTTTTCAAATTCTTCAGCTCGGTTTCCCTTTATCCCAAGCATACGATATGCTAACATGGCTCCCAAATTTTTAGGTTTGTTACTGTCGTCTATTCCAAACATATCACAAAGCTCAGACACAGACTTACCTACATACCTATCTATCTCTTTTACCACATATTCTTCAAAAGCTATATCTATATTGTCCTTTATGATAGGCTCATATGTATCTTTACCAGGTACGATATAGTTGTTTAAGACATATGTCATATAAGAGTTTTTAAAAGCAAACGCTCTGGGCTTTGCCAACTCATCACTAAATGGCTGCTTCCTTCTATCTTTTGATGTCGCAGCTTTAGGTGCAGCTCCAAGGTAAAGAGTATCCGCCTCTGACAACTCATGCGCCTTTCCTGCTTTTATCTTATCTACTATCAATGCAAAATCCTGCTTGATTATCTTCACATCTTGTTCTGGCGGTGAAAACAATTTAACAAAATCTATCCTATAATCGAGCCTACTCTGTACTTCTTCCAAATACAAATAATATACAAGAAGTATCAATCTTGCCTTTGCCCATAAATGACTATCTTTAAAATCTTCTTCAACGACTTTAAAGTAATCGATCATTGTAATGATAAGTCTCTCTTTAGCAGATAAACTACCATTCCTATTTATTTTGTATGGTGTTACCTTTAGCTCTACGCCCGCATCCGGAAAATCAGGTCGAGAATCATTGTTACACTCATAATGAAAAAAACATTCCTCTATAAGTTCCCCAAGGCCACCTTTACGTCTTTTATCTCCATGTTTTAAGGCATATTCCAATGATTTAGAGGCGTGGTCCTCATATATTTCAGAGAAAGTTTTTCCTATAAGTTCCTGACCATATGCCTCTATAGAAGCTGGGTCTTTTTCGTTATATAGTTTTTCTTTATCCAATTACCTCACCTCGTCATCCATACTGTTTTTATTTATTATAACATCTATATCTTAGCATTTCATCTTCATTATATCATGTTCATAAAACATTATTATAAACTTTTATGATTGATAAACTTGTCCTTTTATCATTAAATATTAAAGCTTTGAACTACAGATATATTGAACATTGTCATTTACATATATATAATTAATATGTATCAGGTAACCCTCAACTCAAAGGAGACTAAAATGAAATATTATGATTTTATCAATAATACCATTTCTAATAATAATAATATTAACTGGAACTATTACAACGATGATATTAATACTACCAACATCCTAAATAGTAAGACCTCTATTGATTTTATAAAACAATACTTTAAAAACGGAAGAAAAGATCTGCCATTGATACTCGATCCTGAAACAGCTAACATATTTATAACAAATTATTTCAAAGTTGGACAGAAAGAAACTATACTTTTTAATCATTTTAATGAACATTGCGATCTGCCAGCGGAAAGGGCAATACACACTGTTTCAGGTTTTTTCCTCGGTTTACTTGTTGAAAACTGTATTAACGGATCAACACCTATTCATATTACAAATACAAAGCAAGGCTTCTTCCCATTTTCATATCTATGGTTTTTGACATTTTTATATCACGATTATGGATATTGTGTAACTGAAAGAACTGATTGTCCCTTCCAATATCCACAACATGCACCTATTCCTAATCAAAATAACACTGATCACAAGTATTGCGCATCAAAGGAAAATCGTGCCCTTACTCAAATCAAAGGAATATTAGGTATTAACTTGTCCCCATTCCGTCAGTTTTCAACGAAAAGAACTCGTCCAAGCTTAGAACATGCTATACTTAGAGAATTAACCCAAAACAATAACACCATTTCTGGATATTCTAAATTACATTTTTCAAATGGCAGTACAATAATGGGGCATCAATATCCAAATCATCTTATTACAAGATATATGAATTACTGTATCAATATAAGACGCCGTGTGGATCACGGTATAGTCGGTGGTTATTTATTCTACGATCGTATAATAAAAAACTATTTATTAGCCTATACCCTTTTAATTAATGAAACAAATAGGCTCCAAGATCTCAGTGATTTTTCTTATAAGAATAAGCATTTTTGTAGCGAACAGCTTACTGTCTTCTCTTATATCTCAGATTGTATTTTATCTCATAATATTTTTAAACAAAATCCCGATACAAGACAATTCTATGAACTCTATCAACTAGATGATTTACTTGAAGAAAATTTTAAAACTATAACCTATGAATCAAACCCTTTGCTTTACATATTGGCTATCTCTGACACTATAGAACCAATAAAAATATATAAACAACATAACTCTAATCTTTCGGAAAAAACCATTACAGAAGCAATAGAAATAGAATATACTCCTGGAACACGCTCATTAAAGTTTTCAAGTAACTCCGCTAACATTGATATTAATATTTTATATCAAA
Source organism: Lachnospiraceae bacterium (assembly GCA_015057875.1). Classification (GTDB taxonomy): domain Bacteria; phylum Bacillota; class Clostridia; order Lachnospirales; family Anaerotignaceae; genus SIG274. The sequence goes on from SVDG01000006.1 coordinate 25,472, forward strand.
AAGCAATAAGCTTAACAGAATGGACTTCTGCTAAATGTTCTAATTTAGAAAAAAATTCATTCACATTAAAAATTTAGATATCTTAAGTATCTGTCTTTCTATGATAATGTCCTATTAAAATTTGCTATGATGAGCAAACCATAAATCTTAATCTAAAGATTAAGATTTATACAGGTTGTTTTCAAAATGCTTTGACTTAAATACAGTCAAAGCATTTTTCATACAATAAAACCCAAGTCTTTACTAATATCTGGATTATAGGCCCTCTTCATTACACGCATCAAAGCACAATCTTGCCACTATCATCAACCTATGCTGTAATATTTTTATAAGTTAAGGGTTACTTGCAAACGTCAAAAAATATATTCCTCATTTTGCTCATTTAGTTATTTTATCATCAGAATCAACCTCAAAAATAATAAATATCCACCTGCCTAGTGATATACTCCCCAAAAGTTAGACGCTTTTGAAGGTACATATCAACTATAGCACGGTTTTCTTTATTCAATAAAAAACTCTCCATAAAACGGAGAGTTTTTGTCTTGCTATGCCTTAGCTACTTCTGACAATACTTAAATATAAGTCTAAATTAAAAAACCTCTACTATAATCGCTGCATGATCACTTCCAGCTGCCACCGCGCCTTTATAATCATATAAGCACTTATAAGTCGGCAACTTCTCTTCATTAATAAATATAAAATCATATCTTACTTTTTTATTGCCTCGTTTTATAATATAAGAAGTCGTTAATGGCTGACCTTGGATATATGAATCCACATCGTAATACTTTACAAAAGAATCTGACAATCCATTAGATACCATCGCATTAAAAAATGATTGGCAACCTTTACCTTTGCAGTAATTGTCAAAAAACTCCATCCGACTTATATCATAATGGTCTGTTTGCGGTTCATTTGCATCTATACCCACAATGTCAGGTTTAAATTCATCTATTGCTTCAGCAAACCCAAAGTACTGTAGTTCTTTTGCTTTCAAATGATGCACACCAGTTACTGAATGAAGACCTATTACACGCAAAATTTGTCCATTATACTCTAACTCTAAAAATAAAGTCCTATCAGGCATAATAGTCCTGTTCAACGTATTTGCATAGCGTACTTTCATATCCTTACTTGTTATAATAGCAACACCTAATTTGCGAGAATCATTATCATACTTTCCAGGGACTCTATAATTCAAAGAATACTCTATATTTCCTGTATCCTTAAACGTCTCTTTCAAATACTCGTAAGCCTTTATTTTGACTTCCTGCAAAATAATGATAAACGGCTCTGAACCCACTTTGTCCAATAAATATTCTGCCTTGGTCTCTATACTATTTAGCCAAGATATATTCCAATTTATTATCTTCATTTGAATCACCAGCCTGTATAAATATTATAACACAAGGCTACAACATTTAAAATTTAACTACAACGCTTAGCACTTGAAATAATATTGACTATTCGTACCGAATGCATCTGTTTCCTATAACTTCGCTAGATAATGCTGCATGGTCATATCGCTTCTATAATAGTTCATGATAACTCATAAAACAAAGATCATTGATTGATAGTTTTAAATTCTTTAATTATATTTTCAAAATTACTGTTTGCCTGTTCGATATTTTCTATCCCTATCACGATTTCATTTATAGCTTTTTTTCTTGTTCTCTCAAAAGCCCATCTCCTTGCGCCGTAAATATTTTCAGTCGTTTCAAAGACTACCTTTAAATCCAACAAAACCTTTATCAATCGCTTTTGTCTGTTTAAAAGTTTGTTTATAGTATCAACAGATTCCTGAGCCTTTTCCCATTCTGTAAACCCCTCCTCTTTAAGCTTTGCGAAAGTTGTGAGGTAAAGATTTTCCATCTGCTTTGTCAAGTCGTTAAGATCTAACCCGAGAGCTTTTATGTACTTACCGATCTTTTTAAATCCATCTACCATAGCATCATATATATTTATAGAAGTGAAGATCATTATTGCGTTCTGTTCTATATCTTCATCTGCTGAATTGACCCTTTTTGTATATTGATTGACTAAAACCTGTAACTCCGATAATTCCTTTTTACTTTCAGCTTTCTCTTGAGCAATCCTATTAGCCTCTCTCTTCTTTTGGTTTTGCATAAGGGCTTCTTTTCTTATATTTTCAAGCTCCTTTTTACAATTATTGTATATCGAAGCAAGCTCTTTCCTTATAGATCTAACCTTGTTCCTTACAGATTTGACTTGCCCTTCCGCCCTGTATATTTCCATATGCACCACGTGGTCCATGATGCTGCTGTCCGTCCACAGATCAATAGCTAAAGCCAGGTCTGAAAGGTCTACACATGCTCCATACTGTTCTAACAGATTATCAAGTCCCACACCCATGACCGAGAGCTGATTCTGTGCATTTAAAAGAGCCTCTTCTGCATAAATGATATTGGTATGTTTTAAGGCTGAAGCCATAAAATCATCACTAAACATATTGATAAAACTTAATTTTCCAGACGTCTTTAAGGCTTTTTGTGCTATATTCAAAGCTTTTATGACCTCATCGGTCATATTTATCATATTTTTAACTTCATGCATAAAGCCACTGATCTCAAAATCCTCCATTTAATTCACATCCTTTTTATAATGCACACAATCTGCCATTGATAATATTGTACCAGAAAAATCTTATACTAAAAAGCAACCGTTTCCGTTTTATTCCGTGTTATTATTCAAGCTGTTGTTGAAACTAAAGCCTTTATAACCTTCTGCGCATATTCTTCTGTTTCGATGCTTTGCATTATTTCTGTAAACTCCATCGTTTTCGTGTTCTTACTTCCGTTTTCAGCAGAAATATCCCTAAACGACTGAATATGATCCTTATTGTATTCGGTGAGTTATTATGAATATATAAAACCACATTAGTTGTCCATAATTAAGGACATCCAGTGTTATAATATTAAATCATAAAAAACTTATTAGCATAAAAATCATTATTAAAAGAGGTAGTAGTATGAATAAAGAAGATAAAAAGCTTGAGCAAAACAAAATAACACTTATAGTCGCTACACTGGTAATGACGTTTGCCTGTATATCAAACCTTTTTTTGAAAAGCTCCATAAACGACACCATGTTTTTTCGCTATGTAACATTTGATGAACAGGGACTTTATCTTGGATTGATCGGAAGCATTATTTTCTACATTTTCATATGGTTATTGGTAAGTTCGCTTTTCTGCATCTCTCTTCTATTTTGTTTAAGGTTTGTTTATTGGTGGTTACATAGATCAGATAAGGATATAAGTTTCTTCGATATATTCAAAGATTCAGAATTAGGCGAGGACTATAACTACGTAGCTCATTTTGCATTCAAAACAACATTTATACTTATGTTCATTATTGGTATACTTGTTGTCAGCAATGCCATTACCATCAGCCTGTGACTATTTCCTCTATTTATATTCAATACTATATTTAATATCATTAACTATTCATACCGAATACAATAGCTTTTATCACTTCGCCAGATAATGCTGTACGGTCGTATCGCTTCTATAGTGGTTCAAAATAGCGCATGACACATACATCAGTGCCACTCTATCGAAGACTACTTCTTTACCGTTTTTCAACAGCAGTTCTTTATTATATCCGCGGCATTTATAGGGATTATCCAGATTCTCACGCAGTACTTTGTTGTTCTTTTCAAATATCTTTCTGATCTCATTTTTATAGTAATTCCTGCGTTCATCATTATCCTTGATCTCATTATGTACCCTATTGTACGCCATCCTTGCGCAGTAAGATCTTTCGCTATGTAAATCTGCATCATTATCCATATCTTCACTTGTTAAAACGTATTCCTGTCCGTTGGCCTTTGCCATGTCAACAAACCTTTTAAGCACAGAAACACTTTCCTCCGTAGATACGATATTTACATTCTTCTTACCGCCCTTGCCTACGGAATGCACCTCCGCATAAGAAGGTGAAACAAAAACGATATCACTCACTTTGAGCCTTTCCAGTTCTCTTCTCCTGAGGCCTATTATGCTGTTGAGCAACAGAGCTTTGTATGCACGGTAGCTGTTATACTCATCATTTTTTGCCGGCAATACACTCCTTTTAGCGGCAGCATAATGCCTGGACGGCTTTTCATAATCCGATATACAAAGACCTAAAGCCTTGCAAATACCGCAAAGCCTTATGTGGATAGTATGAGGTGAATGGCCTTTTTCTACGCCCCAGTCCACAAATGCCTGAACCAAGGTTTTTGCTTCCTCTGCCGATACCCTTTTGGTACCCAATGTCTCCTCACAGAACCTCTCAAACGCTTCCACAGCCTTCTCGTATCCTTCATAGCAAGAATAGCTGAATATTTTATCTCTATATGTATTTACTTTCATCGCTTCATTAAAAGCATTTTCTTTGGAATAGCCTTTATCCATAAGATTCTTTTTGATCTTAGCTCTTTCCGCTACTGTAGATTCAAGATAAGGCTTTTTCTTTTCACCAATAGCCATCTTTTTGCTGAGCTCATTTTTAAGTGTCTTTCCGATATTAGGTAATCTTTTCGCCATAGTATCTGCCTCCTTTAAACAAACAATTCCTCTTTACCTTCCAACGACCTGATGAACACGAAGAAGTCATGGACAGTACATACGATCTCTCCGCCCTTGATATAAGGTCGAAGATGTCCTTCATTAAAAAGCTCTGCTACTGTTTCGTCAGGCAGATGTAATTTATCTGCGATATCATAGATATTGAAATAGTCTTTATCAAGATAACTGAAGAAAGAATCAAGGCCAAAGATAAGCACATCAAGGTTCACATAAGGGAGTGTATAGGCATAGTAGCTCCAGGGAGTTATAAGATTTGATCCATTGATCCTAACCGCACCAAGCTCGCCATCGGCAGCCAGCTGTTCAACGTAGGCTTCATCTCCAAACAAATATCCTTTGCTTATATCTTCAATAGGGATCAGTTGAAAGTCGGGATTAAAAATATCTGCATCTGTTAACTGTTTCATAGTGTGTGTCTCCTTTCGATAAATACAAATGATAGTGGTAATCTGCGCTTTACTTCCGCCGAAGCCTGATGTTAAAGAGTGACCAGCTTAACTTTTTGAAACGGGAAGAGTAACCCATGGTCAGGGGATGGTGCGAAGGCAAATAAATTGCCTGGAATAATAATTTAGCCAATCATTCTTTATCTGATATCAAGTTTTCATTTACATTTCTTCAGCCGCACTACGCTCGCACCGAGGCATAATGCAGCTTGTCCTTACGGACTTTGAAGTTTATCATTTATATTTTTCTTACCACTAGTTTTTTCGAGGGATTTTCCTGCTTGAAAGGTGCTTAACAGGTTACCCCAGAGATAACCTGTTAAGCGAAGAAAGGAGGTTTACGCTATGCATTGACTATATAATGCATAGTCATTATTCCAACTGCAGCAATGCCACAGCCAACAACCTTAAAAATATAAAAAGCGACCCTTCGAAGATCTTATCTTTGAAATGTCGCTTTGTTCTTAGTAAATATAATAAGTCTATGTTAATTATCTTATATTTGTATGTTAACATAA
>SVDG01000110.1 GCA_015057875.1 Lachnospiraceae bacterium
AGCTGAGCCTTCTTTTATCTTTTTATCAATGCTATCCTTTTCAGTTTTAAGCCTTTTGCTCTCTGTCTGCTTTTTATTAAGCTCGCTGTACTTTGGCAAAAGCGCCTCTAAATTACTTATTTTAACACTCAGTGCTTCCCTTTCAGCCTTCCTGCCTTCTTCTGTTTCATATTTTTTTCTCATGCCGTCAAGCAAAGGAGTATTAAGCTCAACAAAAGCTCTTTTCTTTTCTATATCAGCTTTTATGCCTTCTTCCCTTTCAGCCTCCGAAAGGGCACGGCTGACCTTATCCTTTTTGTCCTCAAGCTCATTTATGATTTTTTTAATGTTGTTTTTGCTTTCAGTATCTTTTTTTACAAGCCCTTCTATTATTTCATCCGCACCGTTAAAATTGCCCTTGGCAGCTTTTTCCTTCAGCTCATCTGCCTCGCCCGTAACATTGGCAATACTCAGCTTAAGCTCACCTGTTTTATTTTCAAGCGTATTTCTGGCCTCTGTCATGCGGCTTTTAAGTGTATCCTGAAAGCGTCTGTAATTATCTGTAGCAAAAATCTTTCTGAAAATTTTACTTCTTTCCTCTGTTGAGGCAAGCAAAAGCTTAAGAAAGTCTCCCTGGGCTATCATGGCTATCTGCACGAACTGATCACGCGTAATACCCATTATCCTTTCTACTTCACTAGTTACCTCCTTTGTTTTTGTAACTACTCTTCCTTCAGGCAAGATGAGGCTGGCGTCCGCTTTTTCGCTTGTAAAGCCTTCTCCTCGGCTTTTTTTCCGCTCATATTCCGGATTTCTTTTTACAGTGTATTCCTTTCCGCCATATTCAAATTTAAATTCAACATATGTAGGTGTATCTGCATCAGCATATTTACTGCGGAACATATCGCCCTTTCGGTTGTCTCCGCTGGCTTCGCCATAAAGCGCAAAAACCATGGCATCAAAAACTGTAGTCTTTCCGGCTCCCGTGTCGCCCGTTATAAGATAAAGGCCTTTTTTTCCAAGTCTTGCAAAATCTATCTCCGTAAAGGAAGCATACGGACCAAAGCCCGATATTTTCAGTGTGATCGGTCTCATTTGCCCACCTCCCATATCTCTTCCATTATTTCAGCGCAGAGTTTTCTCTGGCTTTCAGTAAAATCCTTATTATTCTGCAGCCTGAAAAGCTCCTCAAAAAACTCTATAGCACTCTTTTGACTACTCACATCCACTGTGCCTATATCGTTATCTGCACCGGTTCTTCTGTTTTCATAGTCAATACGCATTATGTTAGGATAAATGCTCCTTAAACGACCAATAGCATCATATACCTCCTCCTCATCAAGCAGCGTCACTCGGAGATAATCTTCTGTATTGATATCCTCATAATTTTTCTTTTCTGTAAGAAATGAGTATGTACCTTTTATGTGACGCATATCTCTTAAAGGAACAAGGGGTACGGTCTTTATTTCGACATTTCCCTTTTCTTTCATATCCACTACAGTAATGCTTTTTTTATGCCCTGTCTCTGAAAATGAATATTTAAGCGGTGTTCCGCAATACCTCACCGTCTCCCTTAAAACGTGCTGAGGTCCGTGCAGATGCCCTAAAGCCACATAGTCAAACTTATCAAAAACTTCCGCCTCTACATTATCCGATCCACCTACATATATTTCCTCGGATTCGCTCCTCTCAGCCCCTGTTATGAACTGATGCGAAACTATTATATTCCTCTCACCCTCATTTATATCCGTTTTATCTATTATAGCTTTAACTGCGCTCATAGTATCTGTAACAACGCCTTCTTCAAAAAATCCCCTCACCATAGCAGGCTTGATAAAAGGCATAAGATAAATATTCACCTTTCCGAAGCTATCATAAAAGCTGTATTTTTTCATTTCTCCGTTAAATACAGGTGCTATATATACTCCACCTTTTTCCATCTGCCTCGATCCAAAGGCTATTCTTTCCGCACTGTCATGATTACCGTTTATTATAAATATCTTATCCGTTATCTCTGTAAGGGAATTAAGAAAACCATCAAACACCTGTACTGCCTCTGCCGGAGGCATACTTTTATCATAAATATCTCCTGCAATTATCACTGCATCTGCTTTTTCGTTTTTAACAATGTCCGTTATTTCCTTTAATATATATTTCTGGTCCTCTATCATAGAAAACTCATTCACTCTCTTGCCTATATGCAGATCAGAAAGATGTATGAACCTCATTTTTAAGCCTCCTTTGTTTAATTTTCCAATTATAACAAAACCGCCGTACCAAAAGCCGTACAGCAACTGACATATCCGACAGATCTATATTTACCTTTTATTATGCCTTCGCACGGATAAAAAAACAAGCCTGATAAAATGATCGTTTACAAACAAAAAAGCGGCCAAAAGACCGCTTTAAATAATCACTTTATAACCCCACCGTTGCAAGAGCAAAAAATACTACAAAGGCAAGTGTAGGGATAACAAGCTGCGTAACGAATACATCAAAATACGCTTCCTTATGGGTAAGTTTACATATACCAAGCAGAGTTATAAGAGCACCCTGATGAGGCATTGTTCCAAATGCACCTGCCGCGATCGTGCCTACCCTATGTACATACTCAAGGTTTATACCAAGACCCTTGAACACATTTGTGAGCGCACCAAAGGCTACACCCATTCCGCCTGAAGCTGAGCCGCATGCCGCAGCACATATTGAAACAGTTATAAACACAAAAAGCATAGGGGGGATAGATAACCCCTGTAATATAGATATAAGGCTCTGGAAGGCTTCTGTTGACTGCATAGCACCACCGAAACCAACAACGATAGATGTATTAAGTATAGCAGGGCAGCAATCCTGCGCACCTTTATTAAATACATTTATCCAGCCACGGCCTGTTTTTACCTTTTTAAACATAAGCACGACTGCAAGTATAACACCGATAAATACTGCCGTTTCAACAGGAAGCTTAAACACGTTAAATAACACTACTATAACAGCTATAGGTATAAGGGCAACTATGGCAGAAGGAAGATCCTTGCTTTCGTTTTCTTTAAGTTCATCGCCTGTAAGCTGTATTTTAAGCGTGCTGTCCTCAAAACCATGTCCTTTTTTCCTTAAAGCACGTCCTCTATATTCAAGCCAAGCAAACATAAGAGCAAACTCTATTATCATAGCTATCATACTGGGAACAAAGGCCGCAACAGAAGATGTACCAAGGCTTGTCATAGCCACTTTATTGGGTATTGACGGAGATCCCGGAGTAGTCATTGACCACGCCCAGCATCCGCTCGATATGGCCGCAGGCAAAAGCATACGGCTTATGTCGCCTTTTTTAAACATATTGAGCGCAATGGGATAAACAACAAAGAAAACAACAAAGCCGCTTATGCCGCCGTATGTAAGAAGTCCTGTAATACACATTATAACCGGCGCTGCAAACTTACCCTTTGAAATACGGATTATAGCAAGAGCAATGGCCTCCGCCGCACCCGTAAACTGGTATACAGCGCCAAATATTGCCCCTACAAAGAAAAGCAGGAAATAGTTTCCTATGTAATTTGCCGCCGAAGGCATAAAAGCACTCATCATATTTTCAAGCACAGGCATCCTCATAAGCGCAAAAACAACAAGGGTTATGGCAGGTGCCAGCACCAGCACACTTATCTGTTTAAACGCAAGCACAGCAAAAACCACAAGGGCACCTATAAGTATCAGTATATCTATATCCACAAATACCGCCTCCGATAATTTAGTTCGTATGCTAATTATATTAAAACTATATGCCCTCTTTGTCAACTAATTATTTATAATTATGCCGAATTATGTTATGATATTTAAAAAAGGAGGAACAAAATATGCTTTATAT